>CBFGOB010000094.1:0-8839 GCA_965650215.1 uncultured bacterium
CCAAGCCGAGGCCCCGCGCCGCATCATCTCGACCGGTGGCGGCGTCATCGGCCGAGAGGCAAACCGAAAACTGCTCCGCGAGATCGGCTACGTCGTCTGGCTCAAGGCCCCGGCCACGGCCATCTTCGAACGCACGTCGAAGAACAACAAGCGCCCGCTGCTCGACGCGGAAAACCCGATGGAGCGGATCCAGAGCCTGATGGCCAAACGCGAACCGCTTTACCAGGAAACCGCCCACCTCCAGATCGACACCGCCGACCTCGACAGCGACGAGGTCGCCGCCGGCATTCTCGAATGCGCGCGCTACTACTTCACCCATGGTTCCTGAAGCCCCTTCCGCGATGACCGGTACGGAATCCCAAATCAAGGCCTGGGCGAAGGAACTCGGCTTCGATGCCTGCCGCATCGCGCGCGCGCAGCCCGCCACCCACGCCGATGCCTTCCGGCAGTGGATCGCCGACGGCAAACACGCCGACATGGCCTGGATGGAACGCCAACCCGAACGCCGCTGCAATCCCCGCGAAGTCCTGCCAGGCGCCCAAGCGGTCATCTGCCTCGCCACCCACTATTACCCTGGCGAATCGCCATTCACCGACACCCAAGCCGGTGGCTACCGCATCGCCCGCTACGCGTGGAACGACGACTACCACGACCTCATCGACCGCCGCCTCAAGGACCTGACCCAGCGCCTGGATAGCCTCGGCGGCAGCCACAAACCCTATGTCGACACCGGCCCGGTGCTCGAACGCGACTTCGCCACCGACGCCGGTCTCGGCTGGAATGGCAAATCGACGATGCAGATCGACCGCCACCTCGGCACCTGGTTTTTCCTCGCCGAAATCCTCACCACCCTCCCGCTGCAACCCGACCCCCCCTTCGGCGACCACTGCGGCAAATGCACCCGCTGCATCGATGCCTGCCCGACCCAGGCAATCACCGCCCCCCATCAACTCGACGCCCGCCGCTGCATTTCCTACCTCACCATCGAACACAAGGGCCCGATCCCGATGGAATTCCGCAAGGCCATCGGCGACCGGATCTACGGCTGTGATGACTGCCTGCACGCCTGCCCCTGGAACCGCTTCGCCCAGGTTTCCAACGAGGCGGCCTTCCATGCACGCCGCACGATCTTCGACCACCGGCTGCGCGACTTCCTCCAACTCGACGACGAAGGCTTCCGCTCGCTGTTCGCCAAGTCCCCCATCAAACGCATCAAGCGACCCCGCTTCCTGCGCAACGTCTGCATCGCCCTCGGCAACACCGGCAACACAGACGATCTCGACGCTCTCCACACCGCTGCCCGGGACCCCGATCCCCTGATCGCCGAACCCGCCCAATGGGCCGTCGGGGAAATCAAGCGTCGCATTGAATAGACATCGATCCTCTGCATGGACTACGGACTTCAGTCCGCACCGGAGCAACAAAAGATCGAATATTGAACTCTGACTTTACTGCAAAACAGTCACGAAATCCGGGAAGCCGAGACCCCGCCCCCTTCCTGGAGCCCGTCCTGCGCCCCGTTATGCGCCAAGACGTCCCCGTCCCTTGCCCTCAACTGCATCCATAAGAGACACAGAAGCTCGGACGCATTTTTCTTCTCAAAATTGGAAATTCGATCAATTTAGACCTGCATTTTTTTGGACAGTGCACCACCCGCATCCCGAAACCAAACGCTTGCGTTTTCAATCTACATCCGCTTCCGCGCAGACCAACCACACGGCGGCGAATTCCCATTTCACTACCCCAACCACCCCATCATCAGATACCAGCACCGCATTCCCAGGCGGCCAGGAAATTCGGCCATTTCATCCGGGTTCAAAGACATGCAACTCATGAAATGAGGCTGGTGTTTTACAGCTCGATTCCCCGCAAACCCAACCATGAAAGCAAAAAACATCCTCGCGCATCTCGCGGTTCTTGCCTCATTGACCCTGAACGCCAGCGCGGCGACGACAATCTTCAATATCAGCACAAACGATATCGGCTCGTCCACGGACTCCGATTTCCACATCACGGAGACGGCCAAGGACACCTTGGTCAATACTACAACCTTTACGGTGGGATCCCTATCCGCTGGCAACAATGACTTTCGGGCCTACCTCGGGTTCGACCTGAGCGGCTTGACGGCCAACGGCACGGTGACGAATGCCACACTCCGGCTTTACCGCAATACTTTCGGTAACCAAGACCGGTATGGAAAGGCTAATGTTTATGCCCGCACGGCTGCCTTCGTTCCGGGGGCTGGTGGAGGCGCCACCGATTATGATGAACTCACCGGCACCTTGATTGGAGACATATCTCCGGGCGATCTTGCCACCGCCCAGTATGTCGAATTGGACGTCACGGCGGTTGTTGAAAGCTGGCGCACTAACAATCTCGCGAACTATTTTGGATTTGCCATGCAGGGCGAGGAAGGCTTCACCGAAACCGGCAAGCAATTCCAAAGCAGCACAGGAACCTTCGTCCCCCAACTGGTCGTCACGCAAATTCCCGAGTCAGGTGTCGCCGCCTTGCTCGGACTTGCTGGCCTTTGCATGCTCATTCGCCGCCGCCGATAAGTTTGGATCGTTGATTGCGCTCCATGCCATTCGCAATCTCCAAGGGGGTGGATCGCACGATCCCCCCTTTTTTTCGGTAGCCGCTTTGGTGACATCGCGGCACCCCATAACGCCAGACCATACCCTGTGAAACACCAACCCACACCCATCTGTCTGGCCATCTCGATTCTTCTTCTCGTCATCACCCACCCGGCTGCGTTTGGAGCGACCAGCTATTATGTCGATGCCACCAACGGATCGGACACCAACGACGGCACCACTCTCGCCACGCCGTTCCAGACGCTTGCCGCCGCCTCCGCCATCATGGGGCCCGGAGACACTTGCCACATCCGTGCCGGGGTCTATCGCGAAACCCTGAGACCCGCTGCTTCCGGCACGGCCGGCTCACCCATCACCTATACCGCCTACAATGGCGAGGAGGTCACGATCAGCGGGGCCGACGTCATTGCGGGCTGGACCCTGGAAAGCGGCAGCATTTACTCGGCAACCATGGCTTGGGATTTGGGTGATGGTGACAACCAGGTCTTTGTGGACGGCCAGATGATGCACCGCGCCCGCTGGCCGAATACCGGACCGGATCTGCTCCAACCCACATTGGCGGCAGGTTCAGCAGGAACCAACACGGCCACCTTCTCCGTTTCCCGGCCCGCGAACTATTGGGTCGGAGGAACGGTCCATGGATGGTTCAGCCACCGCTGGACGGCCCAAGGCGCGACGATCACCGCTTCCACCGCGGAGGGCGTGCTCACGGTCAACGAACAAACCGACCCCTGGTGGAGCGGGGGCGGATCGGGCTACATCACCGGCGTGTATGGAGAGCTGGACATTGAAAAGGAATGGTTCGTGATCGGGGGCAAACTTCACCTGTGGGCCCCCGGCGGCGTGAACCCCACACCCCTGCGGGTCGAGGCCAAGCGGCGCAAACGGTGTGTCGACCTTTCAGGAAGAGACCATATCCGCATTCAAAACCTGAAGCTGTTTGCCGGCACCATCCTGATGAATGGCACGAACCGCTGCGAGATCTCGGGTTGCACAGCCAAATACCTCAGCCATTTCACCAAACACACATGGAATGGGTACAGCGCCGAGGGCAACGCGCCCTCTGGCGACAACGGGGTCTACATCAACGGCGATCAGAACCTGATCAGCAACTGCACCTTCACCCACAGCGCCGGCTCGGGCATCATCATCCGTGGTGGTGGCAATACCATCACCCGATCCCTCGTCAGCGATACCGATTACTCGGGCACCTACTCGTGCACGGTCTCCATCGCCGCGAGCACCGGCGGCAACAAGCTCTTCTTCAACACCTTCACCAACACCGGACGCGATGTCCTCCAACTCTACGGCGCGAATGCGGACATCATCATGTACAATGACATGTCATTCGCCGGCAGGCTCTGCAGGGACCTCGGTATCACCTACCAGTGGGGCCGCGACGGACAAGGCACGCGACTGGCCTACAACTGGATCCACGACAACCTCGCCACCCTTGGCCCCGGGATCTACAACGACAACTACTGCCGGAGATTCATCAACGACCACAATGTGATCTGGAACTGCGAAGCCGGGGTGCGGCTGAACGGGCCCCACGATGCCATGGAGGTATACAACAACACCCTCTTCAATTGTCAGAATGTGGGTTCCAACACCTACAACCAATTCCCGCAATACCTTCCCGCCTATTGGACCTACGGAAATGTCCTGAATTCCACCCGAACCAACAACCTCTTCCTGGGAACCAACCCTGCCTCCCAGTTGGTGGACTTCGCCAACAAGGATTTCCGCCTGAAAGCAGGAGCTGCCGCCATCGACGCGGGAACCGTGGTGGAGCCCTACACCGCCGGCTTCGTCGGCTCCGCCCCGGATCTGGGTGCCTACGAAAGTGGTGCCTTCCCATGGACCGCTGGGCGTGACGGCGTGATCAGCCAGAACCCCACCCTTTTCAACCTGAGCCCTGCCAACGGTGCCATGCTGGAGGGAGGCGGCGGGAGTCTCGTCGCCACCTTCAGCCACCCCATCGCCATCGGCACCGGCGACATCACGATCAAAAACCTCACCGACAACACCCAAACGACCATCGCCATCACCAGCGGCAGCCCGCAGGTCACGGTCTCGGGTTCGATACTCACGATCAACCCGCCTGAGAATCTCGTGGTCGGCAAGAACTATGCCGTTCAGATCGCCGGGACCGCGATCAAGGACTTGGCCGACAACCCCTTCGCCGGGATTTCAGACGACAGCACCTGGAGCTTCACGACGGTAGCGCCCATCGCTCCGACGATCGCGACGCTCAATCCCGCCGACAACGCAACGGGCGTGGCAATCGGTCCCAATCTCGTCGCGACCTTCAGCGAAGCCATCGCGATCGGCACCGGCGACATCACGATCAGAAACCTCACCGACAACACCCAAACGACCATCGCCATCACCAGCGGCAGCCCGCAAATCACGGTCTCGGGTTCAACCCTGACCATCAATCCGACGGCGGATCTTCTGGGAGGCAAGAACTATGCCATCCAGATCCCCTCGACCGCGATCAAGGACTTGAGCGACAACCTTTTTGGTGGGATCTCCGACGACACGACATGGAACTTCAGCACGACGAATGCAACCACCTACCTGATCAGCACAGACGATATCGGCAGCTCCGCCGACTCCGATTTCCACATCCAAAACAATAGCCCTAACACCTTGGTCAACACCGCCACGCTGGTTGCCGGCAGCAATTCCTCCGCCGGTACCGCCATCGTTCGCAGTTACCTCGGCTTCGACATGACCGGTCTGTTGGCCAATGGCCAGGTTACCAACGCAACCCTGAGGATCCATGTGTCTGCAACCGCGACATACGGCACCTCTACCCTCTATGCCCGCACGGCGCCTTTCGTCCCGGGGGGAGCCTCCGACTACGACGAGCTTACCGGGACTTCCATCGGCAGCATCGTCAACGGCAGCAATGGAGGAGGCACCACCGGCTGGAAAGAAATCGACGTCACCAGCGTGGTCGAGGGATGGAGACTCAGCAATCTGGCCACAAACCACGGCTTTGCCATCAATGGAAGCGAGGGTCCATACACCCTCGCCCAACAGAATTTCACTTCCAGCACCGGAGCCAATGCCCCCCAACTGGTCGTCACCCAGGAGCCCTTGCCCTCCAACACCTTTCTCAACTGGATCAACACTCCTTCTTTCGGCCTTGCTGAGGCCGACAAGGGCTTCAATGACGACCCCGATGGTGACGGCATCAACAACGGGCTTGAAAACTACTTCGGCACCCATCCCGGCGCATTCTCCCAAGGCTTGGTCTTGGGCACTCTGAGCGGGAATCACCTGACTTTCACCCACCCCATCCATGACACCCCGGCCTCCGACCTCACAGCGACCTACCGCTGGTCGACCGACCTGCAGACTTTCCACGACGATGGCGATTCCAACGCTTCCGCCACCACCACGGTGACCTTCGCCCAAGGCGCGCCCTCGGCCGGGATGGTCACTGTGACCGCCACCATCACGGGCACCGTGATTCCAAGCAAGCTGTTCGTGAACGTGAATGTGACTCAGCCTTAGGTTTCATCGGAATGACCCGAATTGTCGGCCTCCCCTGCCGGCTCCCCAAAAATCGGTAGCGTTCCAAATGAACGATTTGAGAGTCTTCGGAGATTTGGGTTCGGTTTGTGGTTCGATTTGCCCTCGGAAGAGAGCGGGCCACATGCTGTTGCGGGCATCACTTTTCTCCCTCCGACATTTTCGGCTCCACGATCCAATCAAACTTCAACTCCTCGGTACCGGAGCCAAGCTCCACATACTTGGTCGTGATCCTCACCGGTGTCGCCTCGGCCGCCCGGGCACGCTCACCCGGACCCTCGGGAAAGGGATCGCCTTGCACGGCATGCGGCTGAACGCCGACCTTTTCCTTCAGCTTGCCGGTCGGTTCCGGATTGCTACAACTCCAAAGCTTGGCACCGACCCATGACGTCAGCATCACCACCAGGATCGCCGGCAAAAACGGAACCGGAAATGGCATGCGACCGGTCATGACTTGCAGCATCACACGGATCGCCCGACACCTCAAGACCCGAGCTCCGGGACAAACTTCAGCCACGCCTCACGGATCCCCTCGACCTGCTCAGGTGCATACGGCTGTTTTCCTTCAAACGCCCACACCGTCCCCGGCCAGGCGGGATCCTGGCTGCTGCGACCCACCACATGGATGTGCATCTGCCTCACCTGATTCCCAATGCAGGCAACGTTGAGTTTCTCGGGGCGGAAATGCCCGCTGACAAATGCGCTCACAACCCGCACCAAACCCAGCACCTCGCGATACCGCACTTCCTCCAACTGGTGCAGATCCTCAATCCCCTCTCCCACCTCCGGCACCACCAGCAACCACGGAAACATCGCCTGATCCTTCAGCAGGATCCAGCAACCCTGCTGTTGCCCCAGCACGAATCCCCCGGCCCGCAGGCGCGGATGCAAGTCAAAGCCTTGAACCTCGGTCATGACCCAGTCTCCAGAAACCGGTTCCCGCTGTCGAGTTCGCGCATGCGCAGGGGCGGGCGCTCTGCCCGAAACCTCCAAATTCACCTTCCGCCTGCCTCAGCGCCTCTTCCCACCTCTTCAGCATCAATTCCACCGTGCCATCCATGGTTCCCAGCCTGAATTTCAAAACCCTGCCGAACTTCCCCACTTTTCCCACAAATCCCCCTTTACAAATTAGCCAAGGCTAATTTATTTACCCAAGACAAACTCATGAGCCGCTTTGACAAAGACTCCGCCGACACCGTTCGGATCCACTTGGAAGACGCGCTGAAGCATCTGCTCGACTGCGAGGAATCGGGTCGCGGGGCCTCGGTCGACAGTCTCTCGGGCGCGCTGGGTCATCCACGGCGCTTGAGCGCGGAAATCCTCGGCCTGCTGCGCGGCCGCGGGCTGGCCAACGCCACCGGCGATACCCACCACCTGACGGAAGACGGCCGGCAGTATGCCCTGCAGATCGTGCGCACCCACCGGCTTTACGAAACCTGGCTGGCACGCAACACCAGCACCCCTCCGGAAAAGTGGCATCGCGAAGCCCACAAGGCGGAACACCACATCGAGGCGACGGAAGTCGATGCCTTGGCCAACCGCCTGAACAACCCGCGCTTCGACCCCCATGGCGATCCAATCCCAACCCGCGAAGGCCGTCTGCCAAAACGCCAGCTCACCGCCCTCGCGTCTTGGCCAGATATGGTACCGGCACGGATCGAGCACATCGAGGATGAACCCGCCGCCCTCTACCTCCAGGCCCAGGAACTGGGCTTGGCCCCCGAGACGCTCATCGAAAACCCGCGCCACCTGAGCAATGGCGCGATCGAGGCACTCGTCGAAGGCCGCATGCTCACCATCCCCCCGGCCCTGAGTTCGCAAATCCACGTCAAAAGCCGCGACGCCGACGACTCGTCACCCGTCGACCTGTGCCGCCTCTCGGATCTGCCGATCGGCGCTCAAGCCGTGGTCCACACCCTCGCCCCCTCGTGCACCGGCGCGGAACGCAGCCGGCTGCTCGATCTCGGGATCGTGCCGGGCACCCGTATCGAATGCCGTTTTGCCAGCCCCTTCGGCAGCCCGCGCAGCTATGCGATCCGTGGTGCTCTCATCGCCCTGCGCCACAGTCAGGCCGACCGCATCCTCATCCACTCCCCGGTCACCCAGCACCCATGAGCTCCACCGACATCCACGAACCCGGCGAAAGCTGCCTCAGCTGCCCATCCCGATTCAGCCAATTGCGCAAGCTCGGGCTGCGGGTCGAGGACAGCGACTCCCTGGGCCGCTACTCGTCCACCTTCCGGGTTCCTAACACGGACACCCCCGAGCCCGACGACTCGGTGACGGTGACCCGGTTCCGCCAGGGCGGGTTCGGCTCCTCGGTCGAATGGCGGACCAGCTTCAACCTGCCGATCTTCTTCCAGTCCACCTGGAAGCTGGTGCCCAGCATCGGGGTGGCGAACATGGACGGACGGTTTCCCTTCGCGGTCCGCAACGCGGCGACCGGGGGGAGCTTCGTCACCCAGGGCAAGCGCTTCTCGCTGGGGCTCTCGATGGCGCCCACCTTCTACGGCTTTTTTCCGGGGTTCGCCGGCCTGGCCCAGATCCGGCACAGCATCTCGCCCGGCCTCAGCTACAACTACTCCCCGGCCGGGTCGGTGCCCGAGGAATTCGCCCGGGCCGTCACCCTGCCGGGCCAGACGCCCCTGCTGCGCACCCCGCCGACGCAGGGGCTCTCGCTCACTCTGAGCCAGAAC
>CBFGOB010000095.1:0-8720 GCA_965650215.1 uncultured bacterium
GTCGCGGATCACACCGGCTTGAACCAATTGCTGGAACTGGTTGGCACCGGCCGAGGTGTGGCCTTGGTTGCCCATTTGGTTGACCACGCCAAATTTTTCAGCGGCGCGCATCAGGAGCTCGGACTCCCGGAACGTGTGGGTCAATGGTTTTTCGACAAAGACATGCTTGCCGCGGCGGATGGCGTCGATGGCCATGCAATAGTGCGCGTGATCGGGAGTGGCGATGCAGACGGCGTCGATGTCCTTTTCGTGCCGGTCGAGCATGGCACGAAAATCGCTGTAACGGGGTTTGCCGTTTTCATCCGGGGTATCGAGGCCTTTGAACTCGACATCGCAGGAAGCGACAAGCGTTGCGCCGGCGCGTGTGGCGCCCTGGGAGACCGCGCCGCCGCGGCCACCCGTGCCGATCATGGCGTAATTGATGCGTTTGCTGGGCGGGATGTTGCCAGCGCTGTCTTCCTTGCCAAGGGCGAGGTAGGAGGGCAGGAAAGTGAAGCCCATGGCGGAACCCACACCGCTGCGAAGGAAGCGACGGCGGCTCAGCGAAGGGGTCGGTGGGGTGGATTGAGGGTGGGAGGGCGATGACATGGTGGTTTGGGATGGATGGTGATGCGGCGGAACGGTGGATGAGTTTGGTGATATACGGAAGCCATTGGCTTCTTCTTCACTTGATGTTGATTTTCCATACCTCTTCCCTGCTCTGGTTCGATCAAGTCTTCGGAAAGGCGTTCGAACGGCCAGTGGGGACCGGCAGGGCGGGATGCGGTGAAGATTTCTGCGCCTGTGAGACGAGGTCCGGCGGCGATGGCCATGGATGCCGATCGCGGCGTGGCGATGAGGAAGGAGCCAAGTCCTGTGGGTATGATTGGTTGGAGACTGAGGGATGCCGTGTTGATGAGCAGCCATTTGTCGTGTTTCGCAGACAGGAAAGACTCAGAATACCAAGGGCGATGACGGACTGCAGAACCAACATGGAAACGGTCACGACCAGCGCAAGACCTTTGTTTTTCATGCTATCCTTGGAAGCAAGATTGATCATCCTGGCTTTTTTCATTTCTTGGGAAGGATGTTGCATTCACATTTCACTCTTTAGCGCGCAATCCCGGCTCATGTCGAAATGCAAACCGCTTGCCCGCTATATCCCAAAAAGTAACAGCCGCTTTTATGGAGCCTTAAACGCCGCTTTCCGTGGTGGATCAACTGGTCGCCCATTTGTGCAGGGCCATGTCGAGCGGCCAACTGAACGGCAGCATGCCGGGGATCAGGCGCCTGGCGAACACCCTGGATGTGAGTGCGAACACGGTAATGGCCGCGCTCGAGCGGCTCGAGCACGAAGGCTTCCTGGAGCCGCAAGGCCACGGTTGCAGCAGCCGGATCGTCCTGCCGGAAGATTTTGTCAGGCCGGCGTTCCGGGTGACTCTGCTGCTGTATGAACGCGAGGATTTGCAATTGGACTGCATTGCCCAGATCCAGAAGCGTCTGGCGGAGCAGGGATATGTCGTCTAACCGGCGGACCATACCTTGTTTGACTTGGGCATGAAGGTGGCGCGCGTCGTCCGGATGGCAAGCCGAACCAAGACCGACGCGTGGGTGACCATTTCGGCAACCCAGGAAGTGCTGGAATGGTTCGTTGAGAATCGTGCGCCGGCATTCGCCCTGAGCAGGCGTTTCCGGAGTCTGCCGATGGCGGGCAGCGGACCCGACAAAGCGGCTGACTTCCGCAGTATGGTCCGACGCTTGGTGGGGTTGGGACACCACCGCATCGTGATGTTGCAACCCGACCACATGAGGATACCGGCGCGCGGGTTGGCGCTGCGTGAAATCCTTGATGAACTGGAGTCCCACGGAATCCAGACCGGACCTTGCCACTTTCCGTCCTGGGAACCCACTCCGGAAGGGCTCAGGCGCTGTCTGGATTCCCTCTTCGAGGTGACGCCGCCAACCGGCCTGATTCTCGACCGACCCTGCGAGTATCTCGCGGCACACCAACACCTTGCCCGGCAGGGTGTTTTCACTCCCCGGGATGTGTCACTTATCTGCACGGATGATGATCTCTCCTTCGAATGGTGCGAGCCTTCGGTCAGCTTTGTCTGCTGGGACAGTCACCCTTGGGTTCGCCGCATCGGCCGCTGGGCCGACAACGTCGCGAGTGGCAAGGATGACCGGCGACAGACTTTCACCAAAGCGGAGTTTGTCGCAAAAGGATCGATCGGGGCAACACCAACGGAATGCGTTCGCCCACGTCCGCCGGATCAGCATCGTTCGAAGGTGGCTGGGGGAACAGGATTTGAAACCACGATCTTCAGTTCATGAGCCTGCGCAGCTTGTCCGGGCGCGGACCGTGCGGGCGCGGATCGGGGCGACCCTCCCATGGCTCTTCGGGCACGATCTTCTTCTCCAGCGTGCTGTAAGTGGCGCTGCTCAAATGCCGGCCGATTTCCAGACCGGCCCGTTTGCACACGACCTTCCACTCCTTGAGGCTTTCCTCAAACTTGCGGCCCCGCCACTCGACCTCATTGAGGCTGATCTCCCCCAGATCGATGGTGATCCGCTCGTTCGGCTTGATCACCGGCAGTTTGACCGCCTTCAGCATTTCCCGGACGATCCGCTCGCGTTCGTTCTTCGCACGCTCGACAAGCACATCGCCGGACAATTCGGCCCCCTCGATCGCGGCTCCGCTGGTGTTGTGAATGACAACCCGGAGGGTGACCCTCTTCTCGCGGGCGTCGGTGCGGAAGAACTGTTCGCGTTCGGTGCCAAGCAACTGGCGTTTGGCGGTGATGGATACCAGGGGCTTGGCCGTCTCAGCAGAGAATCCTTGGGAAACCCATGCGAATGCCAGGGCAGTGAGGAGGACGGAGGTTTTCATCATGGAATCGAACCCCGGCCGGCTTCGGAAGTCGCGCAAAATCTTTTCCGCATCCGCGTTTCCGACCCACTCAGCCGCCTTCGGTCATCAGGGCCTTCATGTAACCCATCGCATAGGCCATGCCTGCATGCCAGGGGGCGGCGCAGCTCATCTGCGGCGTGTGATCGGGGATGATCACGCCCTGATAGCCGCAATCCCTGAGAATCCGCATGATCCTGCGCATGTCGATCTGGCCTTCGTCGATGAAGGTTTCCTCGTAGTGCGGGACCTTGCCGCGGACGTTGCGGAAGTGGATGTAGGCGACTTTGCCCTGCCGGACGTATCGCTCGCAGACTTCGTAAATGTCGCCTTCGGTCATCTCCGAGAGGGTTCCCAAACAGAACTCAAGCGCGTTGGAATCACTCGGCACAAGATCCAGCAGGCGCTGATACATGTCCGGCTGATAGACAAGTCGCGGCTGGCCGCGCACGTAATCCAGGGGCGGGTCATCCGGATGGGCGGCAAGACGCACACCCGCCGCTTCGGCCACCGGCACCAATTCGTGCAAAAACCCTTCGAGCCGGCGCCACAACTCGTCATGCCCGATGCTCGGTTGGTCGCCCTCGGGTGCGTTTGGGTCGTAGATCATGTTCCACACCATGCCCTTGGGCATCGGCGTCGTGCTGATCTCATCCACCCCGCACATCCCGACCGTCTCCGCTCCACCCCGGGCGCTGCGGAAAGTCCGTCGGCCGCCGACACCTGCCAGGCTGAAATTGTATCCATACACCGGGATCCCGGCCTCGCCGACATTGCGGATGATCCGCTTCAACTTCTCCAGCTGCCCGGCACGCTTCGGGCCATCGAGAAGGATGTCATGCCAATGCGCCGGATCGAAATTCTCGATCGCCTCGAACTCCAATCCGGCCGCGTTCAGGTCCGCCTTGATCGCCTTGAGGCTGTTCACGCTCCACGCCTCTTCAGGCGTGCCTCCGGCATAGCCCCAACCCAGCTCGATGTTGCCGACCGGCTGGCTGTTCTGCTCGGCCGCGCCGCCCTGGTGGAAGTAATCGACCAGATGCACCACGGCATGCGTCGCACCGCACTGGACGGCGAAATCATAATGCTCGCGCGCAAGCATGTGGCGGTAGAATCCGAATCCGAGTTTCATCGCGCGCACGCTGAACGGTCGGCCCGTCCGTGACAATCTTATCTTGCGGCCGGGGGCGGCCCGGTCGTTCCGCCAAGCACCAGTTTGGCCGGCACTTCGACATGTCGCCGCAGGTCCTTGCCCCTGGACAGCTCATGGACCCAGCGCAACACCTGCCGGATGACCGGAGCGGGAGCCCACTCAATGCGCGTGACCGCCGGTTGCAGCCATTGGAACACCGGATTGGTGTCCGTGCAGAGCAACGACACATCCTGAGGGATCCGCAGCCCTTGATTCGCACAAAACTGGACCGTCGCCAGATACTGGCTGGCTTCATCGGCCAGGATCACCGTCGGTGGGCTGTAGCGGAACAAATTCAACAGGCACTGATGGAGCCCCTCTGTCGTGTCATCCCAATCGGGCAGGTTGTAGGGCCCCGTCGGGATCCCCCGCTCCTGAAGACGGCTCAGGAACATCCGCTCAAGACGCCCGGGCACGGGCAAACGCCTCAGCCGGTGCGCCAGCCACACCATCCGCTGGTGACCCATGTCGGCCAGCATGTCCACTGCCTGATGCATGGCCGGAACCTTGTCGATCCCGACCGCAGCCACGTCCAACCCGAAACGGCGTCCGAAGATCGCAAACACCGGAATCCCCCGCTGCTGAAACCATTCCAGCATCGGCTTCGTGCCACTGATCACCAACCAGGCGTCCGCCGCTTCACGCCGCACCAGGCGCTCCATGCGACCCACATTCATGCCAAGATCGCAAATCGTCTCGCGGGCGAAAAATGAGGTGTAACCGGCATCCTGCAGCTTGTGGTTCATGTGCACGAAGTAGTCCAGCCCAAGGGCCTCGCTATCGAACGCCAAGATGCCGATCCGCATCGCCCGGGCCTCGCTCTTCACCTCGATCCGCCGGCGCCGGCCAACACCGGTAGCCACCAGTATCTGCCTGGCCTCAAGCAACTTCATCGCGGCCTCCAGCGTGTTGCGATTGACCCCGAGTTCGGTTTCCAAACTGAGCACTCCGGGCATCCAATCGCTCCAACGGCCACGGAGGATTTCCTGCTGAAGGAAGTCCGCCGCTTGCTCGGCATGCGTGCGCAAATTCAAACCCGCCATGGCTTCATCCTGCTGGAATTCAGGATGGACGTCGAGGCAAAGCTCCGTGCGATTTCAATCCCTGGCGGCGAAGGCTCATCCGGCCATGAACCGCAGGGCCTGCAGACCAAGTGTGGATCTGCAGGGAGCTTGGAATGGCTTTCCCGCAAGTGGCGGGAGGCAAGGCCCGGAGCACCCCGCTACGGAGCATCCATATCCACCCGACCCGCCTGGATCGCCGACAGTTCCTGACGCAGGACATCCAGAATCAGCGGCTTGGCAAGAAACCCGTCCATCCCCGACTCGAAAACCTTGCGCCGGTCCCGCTCATAGACATTCGCCGTCAGGGCGATGATCGCCTTCCGCGGCAAACCCCGTGCGGCCTCATCGTCGCGAATCGCACGCGCCGCCTCGTAACCGTCCATGACGGGCATCTGGCAATCCATCAGGATGAGATCGTAGGGCTTTTCCCGGCACATCCCCACCGCCTCAAGGCCGTCCGCCGCAATCTCGATCACATCGGCAAAGGGCTTCATCTGCAATTCGGTGACCCGCTGGTTCACCGGATTGTCCTCGACGATCAGGATCCGGCCGAATTTCAGCGGATCCTCGAGCTTCGCAGCTGCCGCGCCATCATCCGTCCGGTTGGCGTTGTAACGGGTATCCGGAACCATCGGCAGCTTGATCCTCACGGTGGCCACCGTGCCCTCGCCAGGCTTGCTTTCAAGTTCGAGCGAACCGCCCATCAGCAGCATCAGGGAGCGGCTGATGCTCAAGCCCAGGCCCGTGCCACCGTATTTGCGCGTCGTCGATGCATCCGCCTGCACGAAGGGAATAAACACCCGGTGGATCTCCTCCTCGGTCATGCCCACGCCGCTGTCCTTGATCCGGAATGCGATTTCCGCGCTGCTGCCCACCCGGTGAAGCAGGCAGAGCTGGATGCGGATGCCGCCGGAGCTGGTGAACTTGATCGCGTTTGAAACCAGATTGAGAAGCACCTGTTGGATGCGGTTCTCATCGCCCAGCAGCTGCCGGGGCACCTTCTCGTCCACCACGAGTTCGAGCTTCAACGACTTCTTGTCGCACTGCGGCAGCAGGATGCGGACGACCCGGTCGGCCATCTCCGCCGGATCGAAGGGACAGCTCTCCACCTGCATCTTTCCCGCCTCGATTTTGGAAAGGTCCAGGATGTCGTTGATCAGGGTCAGCAGGCTATTCCCACATTGGATGATCGTTTGCGTGAACTCCTTCTGCTGCTCGTCGAGCGGGGTCGTCAGCAGCAGTTCGGACATGCCGATCATGCCGTTCATCGGAGTGCGGATCTCGTGACTCATCGTCGCCAGGAATTGTTCCCTCACCTTGACCATGTTTTCGGCCTCCCTGCGTGCCCGGGCGTGGTGCTCACCGGCCCTCACCAGTTCATCCCGCACTTTCATCTGCTGGGATACATCCACACAAACCCCGAGCATCCGCACCGGATTCCCTTGCTCGTCGCGATGCACCTGACCCATCGCCAGAACCGTCGGGTGATCCTTGCGGATGGTGCGGTATTCGATCTCGTAATCGACATCCTGCTCGAAGGTGGAGCGCAGCGCCGTCTGGATCTTTTCGACATCCCCGGGATGAACCGCACTGAGGAAGTCAGAGCCCTTGCCGGTAAAGGATTCCCTATCGACGCCGAACAACTGGAACATCTGTTCATTCCACACCAGCACATCCTCATCGATCTTCCAGTCCCAGATGCCGACGTTGCCCGCCGCGGTCGCCTGGCGGAGCCGCTCTTCGGTGAGCTCGAGTTCCTTCTGCGCCGATTTGAGGCGCAACCTTCCCTCCACCTCACTGGTGACGTCGTGTGAGAACATCATGATACCGCCAATCGACTCATCCGCCCGGTGCCAGGGATGGATCTCCCAGTTCAGGTATTGCGTCGATCCGTCCGCCCTCACAAAACGGTCGGCCTCACCCATCTCATGGGAGCCGTCGAGGCAGCGCTGGTGGATTTCCCTCCACTCGGGCATGTCCCGGATTTCGGGAAACACATCATAGTGGTGACGGCCGATGATGTCGCCCTTGAGATGGTAATGCTCCATCCACCGGCGGCTCACCGAGAGATAGCAGAGATTGTTGTCCAGAATCGCGATCGCCGCCGGCGCGTGCTCGACGAACAGGTTGTTGATGCTCTCCTTCTCCTTCATCGCCGTCTCAACCTCGCCCATCACCCGTATGGCCCGGAGATGGCTGCGGTGGATGGCAAACACAACAGCAGCCAGGAGGGTGGTGAGGGTCATGCCGACTCCCAGAAAGGTGAAGTGCGGCTTTCCCGACGACTTGCTCACGAAGCTCGGGCTCGTCCAGGTGTG
Organism: uncultured bacterium; assembly: GCA_965650215.1. Lineage (GTDB taxonomy): Bacteria > Verrucomicrobiota > Verrucomicrobiia > Verrucomicrobiales > Akkermansiaceae > Luteolibacter. The sequence continues at coordinate 7,462 of CBFGOB010000095.1, forward strand.
CACGACCCATTTCCGACCGGCATACGGCCAAACCGTCACGCGGCGGTGGGAGGCGGTCCGGAACCCGTCCGGATCGCCGGTGTGGTGGATCAGCCGCTCGGGGGCTGCTAGCTCGTCATAGACCGCGAAGCCGATCTCCGGGTTGTCGGAGGTCGACGGCAACTCGAGCACGTCCTTGCCGCTCATCGGCGCATACACGACATCCAGGAACGCCGCACGCCGCTCTTCCGGCGTTTCCAGCGGTCTGGCAAGGCGGTAGCGGGGAATCATCAGCAGGAAAGCGGGCGATTTCTGATAATCCTGCACCAGTGTGATGATCCCGGTGACCTGCGGCTGCCCGCTGTCGCGTGCCTTTTCGAAGGCCTCGCGCCGCTGCCTCTCGGTCGCCACGTCCAGACCCAGCGCCTCGTGATTGCGCTCGGATGGAGCGATCCGGTCGATGATGTAGGAAACGTCGGAAGGCGCCGCTCCATCGACGGTTTTGTAGGTGAAGCCCTCGCCGAATTGCTTGCGATACTGCAGCAGGCGCGCCTCGCGTTCCCCGGCGGGAACCTGGGAAATGGTTCCTATCCCGAGGATGCCCGGGGCAGCCCTCTTGATGGGAATGCTGGCGACATAATGTTCCCAGTCTTCCTTGGTGACCTCGGTGGATCCGCTCAGGAAACCAATTCCGCCGTAAAGCACCGACTCGTAGGACTCGAGCCGCGAAGCGATCCCTGCCATCTGGTCTTCAACCAGGTTGGAGAAGCGCAGGCTGTCCGCTTCGGCCGCGCCTTCCTTGATCACCTTGTAGCCGTAGATGGTGGCACCCATCCCCAGAAGCTGGATGAGAATGGCAAGCGGCAAGGCGGGATGGAAGGAACGATGGAGGGAACGCCCTATCACAAGGAGCAGCTTAGCCCCTGTCATAAGGCTGGGCAAGCAAGCACATCGCAAATCCATCCCGTCCGGGCCGGGCGTCGCCACTGCGGCACGCAGCATGGGATCCGATGCGACAGGCCGGCATCGGGGATGTTTCCTGACAAGCCCGACCGACAAGCACCGTATCCCTGAAGTTTCAATGGCCCGATTCACTTTCCGCAACTTCAGCATCGCGACCAGCCTCGCCCTCATGCTTGGCGGCCTTTGCGTGGCCGGCGAATCCGCTCCCGCACGTCCGCCAAATGTCATCGTCATCCTCGCCGACGACCTCGGCTATGGCGATCTTTCCTGCTACGGGAGCACGCTCCACCGCACCCCGGTGCTGGACCAACTCGCGC
>CBFGOB010000096.1:0-8692 GCA_965650215.1 uncultured bacterium
GAGGAAGAACGGCCGCTCACGGTTGTCCTCGATGAAGCGCAGGGCCCGGTCGGTCAACTGCCCGGCCACATCCACATCGCCGTAGAAATGATCCTTGAGCGAACCCTTGCCATCGGTGGTGCTGAGATCAAAACCCTGCGTATCGGCACCCAGATGCCACTTGCCGATCCGGGCGGTGACGTAGCCGGCGGCCTTCAGCCATTCGGGAATGCAGACGAAGCCGGAGTCGAGGCTGGTCTTGATCGGGAACTGAGCCGCCGCCTGCTTCTCCAAGCTTCTGTCCTTGCGCCCCAGAGCCGGGACTAACAGCTTCATGTGTTTGACTTTCCCTTTGGAAGCCCCTCCTGGCGTGTAGATCGAATGACGCGGCGTGTAATTCCCGGTCATCAGGCATGCCCGTGTCGGCGCGCAATTCGGCCCGCCACTGTATGCCGCATCAAACCTCATGCCGCTGCGGGCGAAGGCATCGATGTTCGGCGACTCGAAAAATTCAGCACCGGCATAACCCACATCCTTCCAGCCCAGGTCATCGGCCATGATGAAGATGATGTTGGGCCTGGCGGCCGCGGGCGCAGACGCCGACATGAATACGAGCATCAACATCATCCGGACGCAGAAGCTCCAGGCGGACCAGGATTCCTGCTTCAAGACAGACGGCTGGCAGGGGGGGCTCATGGCTCGGATGGGTTCAGAATGGCCGAGCGGATCGCCTGGTACAGATCCGCCACCGTTTTGACGGGAAATGCCGATCCGATCCATACCGGCCGCTCGTCATCCGGCACGCGGTCGCGCCCGTGCGAACCTTTGACGAGGGACGCGTCCAACGGAATGATCTCCAGCAACCCGCGCAGACCGAGTTTTTTCTTCAGCAGGAACTTCGCGATCGCAAGCTTCGGGAAACGGATCTCCGGATCGACGAACAGCTCGCACGGATCATAGCCCGGCTTGCGGTGGATATCGATGGTCCGCGCGTAGTCGGGAGCTCTCGCATCATCGACCCAATAGCCGTATGCGAACCACGCATCGGGCGAAGCCACCGCCACCCAATCGCCGGCTCGGCCGGTGGCGTCGCGCATCACCCGCACCTCGTCGACCCCCGGCGTGCCTTCCAGCAGCTCGCGGACCTCGTCGCGGATCAATGGATCGTTCACATACACATGCGCGATCTGGTGGTCCGCCACGGCGAAGGCACGGCAGCCGCCGCAGTCGAGGGTTTCGCGACCCAACTCATCCTTGATCGACAACCAGCCTTTTTCACGGAACAGGCGGTTGAGATGGACCGGCCTGTTCACCGCGGAAATGCCATACTCGGAAAGAATCACGACCTTGACGCCACGCGCCTCGTAAAAGGCGATCAGATCGCCGACCACCCGGTCAATCTTGCGCAGTTCTTCGGGAATCCCCGGCGCGCCGGGTCCGTCTTTTTGCAGCGGATAGTCGAGATGCGGCAGGTAAACGAGGCTCAGTGTCGGCTGATGCCGCTGCTCGACCCACTCCGCGGACCTCGCAATCCACTCGGACGAGGCAATGCCCGCCATCGGCCCCCAGAACGACTGGAATGGAAAATCCCCGAGATCCGCCTTGATCGCTTCGCGCATGCCCATCGGCTGCGTGTGGATGTCGAAGACCTTGCGGCCATCGGCCGGATAAAGCGGCCGCGGCGTGATCGAAAAGTCAACCGACGCATGCATGTTGTACCACCAGAACAACTTCGCGCAGGTGAAGCCGGGGATTTCACGGCGCAAGCCATCCCACACTTTCTCGCCTTTCACGAGGTGGTTGCTCTGCTTCCAAAAGCGCACTTCGGCCGACTCGCGGTCGTACCAGCCGTTCGCCACAATCCCATGTTCCTCCACCGGCCGGCCGGTCACGATCGACGACTGCGCGGTGCAGGTGAGCGCGGGAAATGCCGGCACATGCGATTGGCAGCCATGGCGTCGCGCAAAGGCCTGCATCGCGGGCGTGTGCTCACCCAGCAGGGACTTCGAAAGCCCGACGACATTGATGACTGCAAGACGTTGCATGGCCCATGACGGCACAAACCGATCCGTTTGTCCCGCAGCCCGCACCATTCAATGGACAGGTCCCCATGAAAAGAAAGAAAACCAATGGGTGATGAGTAATCAGACATCCATGAACCGCCGTCATTTCCTGCGCACCACGGGCGCCGCGGGCTTCAGCCTGGCCGCCAGCAGCCCCATCCTTCGCGCCGCATCCCCGGGCGGCAAACTCCGCGTGCTCTCAATCGGGGTCATCGGCACCATCGGCGGCACCGACCGCGCCTCGGTCGCCAAACACCCCAATGCGGAAATCGTCGGCCTCTGCGACATCGACAGGAACTCGCTCGCCAGAGCCGCCAAGGACCACCCCCAGGCTTTCACCTGCACCGACTACCGCCAGGCCTTCCGCGACCATGCCGACCAATTCGACGCGGTCATCGTCGCCGTGCCCGATCACAGCCACGCACCGATCGTCCTCACCGCCATGGCCCACGACAAACACGTCTACGGCCAGAAACCCCTCGTCCATCAGCTCGAGGAATTGGTGATGATGGAACACGCGATCGCCGCGAAACCCGCGCTCATGACCCAGCTGGGCAACCAGCGCATGGCCATCCCCGGCCGCCGCGGCGCCGTGCAGATCCTGCGCAGCGGCATGCTCGGCAGGGCGATCGAAGCCTACGTCTGGACGACCTGTCCGGATCCCGGCAGATACTTCAACTTCAACAAGGTCCTCAAGGAAGGCAAAGCCCCGGAGCACATCGACTACAACCTGTGGCTCGGCCCCTGCGCGGAAATGCCGTTCTACGAGGAACTCTGCCCGATCCGCTGGCGCTCGTGGTGGGAGTTCGGCTCCCACGGTCTCGGCGACTGGGGCTGCCACCTGCTCGATGTCATCTTCTTCGCCTACGACGAACTGATGTCACCCGTTTCGGTGAAAACCGATTGCCCCGAACCCGCCGGCCCGATCTTCCACTCGAAACCCTGCAAGTCGGTCCTCACCTACGCGGTGAAATCCGATCAATTCGCCGGCAAGGAATTCAAAATCCACTACAACGACTCCAATCAAAGGCCGACCCCCGAACAAATGCGCGTCACCGGAGAGGTGGAAAACGGCAACATGACCGTGGTCGTCTGTGAGAAAGGCACCCTCGTGCTGGAAGCCGGCGGCAATCTCAAGATCTGGCGCGATGGCAAAGTCGAACAAGGACTGCGCCTCGAGGGCATGCCCACCAAATGGCAACCGATCAACCACTGGCACGCCTGGGTCGATCACTGCCTCGGCAAAACCGACGTCGAGCTCCGCACCCCTTTCCGCGATGCGATCCGCATCACCGAAGCCGCGCTGCTGACGGTCAAAGCCACCCGCTTCCCGGGCCAGGAACTGCTCTGGGACAAATCGAAACTGAGCTTCACGAATCACGAGGAGGCGACCCGAACCGTCGTCCGCCGCCAATACCGCGACGGCTTCGCCCCGCCCAAGGTCGGTTGATCCTCTTGACAAATCGGGCACGGATCCGCGGTATAGCGGACATCATGATCCGAAACGTTCTCGCCCTGTCCTTGCTCGCCCCGACGCTGGCCATCGCCCATCCCGACCACGGCACGGAGCCCGGAAAGCCAGTGACCGCAGCCACGGTCACCGGCAACGGCGCATGGAGCTATGAAGTGGTCCCCGGCTGGGGCACCTTGCCCGAAGGCATTGCGCTCGGCCCGACGCACGGCACGGTGCTGGTGGACAAGGACCACACGGTTTATTTGTGCACCGACTCGGAAGCCTCGATCATCGTCTGGAAGGAGGACGGCAGCTTCGTCAAAACCATCGCTCCCGAGTGTCAGGGCTTCCACGCGATGCATCTGGCCAGCGAAGACGGCAGGACCGTGATCTACGGCGCCCAAAACAACGGCTACGGCAATGGCGCCCGCAAGCAAAAGGGACTCGAGCCCACCCCCTTCCGCATCTGCAAGATCGATAGCGACGGCAAGCTGCTGCTGGAGATCCCGAATGCCAGCACCGGTGAAGTGCCCGGCGGCTGGAAAGGGCTGACCGCTGTCACGGTCGCCGACGACGGCTCGATCTTCGCAGCCATGGGCTACGGCTCGCAGCTGATCCACAAGTTCGACGCCACTGGCAAGTTGCTCAAAACCTTCGGCGGCCCGGGCAAGGGTGACGGCCAGTTCAACACCTGCCACGGACTCACGATCGACAAGCGTTTTGGCGAGCCGCGCCTGCTGGTTGCCGATCGCGAGAACCGCCGCCTCTGCCACCTCGACCTCGATGGCAAATGGATCGGCGTCCACGCCAGCCACCTTCGCCGCCCCTGTTCGTTCTCATGGCACGGCGACTTCCTCGGCGTCGCCGAACTCGAGGCCCGCGTGACGATTCTCGACAAGAACGGCGCACCTGTCGCCTTCCTCGGCGACAACCCGAATCCGAAACAATGGGCGAACTTCAAGGTCGGCCCAGCAGACCTCCAACCCGGCATCTTCACCGCGCCGCACGGCCTCGGATTCGCTGCCAACGGCGACCTCTACGTCCAGGACTGGAACACCAACGGCCGCGTGACAAAGCTGAAGAAGCGCTAGCTTGTTCCAAATGTGGCGGCGGTCTGTGACCGTCGGACTTTGGCTGCTGCAGACAGCACCCGCCAATGGTGGGATCCCATCATCGATGGTAAATTGCGACGGTCACAGGCCGCCGCCACATGGGATGGGCGGAAAACTCCTCCCATCTAACCGCCCGGCTCCTCCCGGCCCCTGGAAACCGCGGGCTGATTTGTATTCGACGTTTTTGCGAAAACGGCATACACCCCGTAGCCATGAACAAACTCTCGATCGCATTCCTCGCCCTGATCGGGTTGACCGTCATCGCCGGACTTTCGCTGGTCGGCAGCTACAACGGCCTCGTCGGCCAGCAGCAGGCGGTCGATGCCTCGTGGGCGCAAGTGCTCAACCAATACCAACGCCGCGCCGATCTGGTGCCCAACCTGGTCAAAACCGTCCAAGGTTCCGCCGACTTCGAAAAATCCACCCTCGAAAGCGTGGTCGAGGCCCGCGCATCCGTCGGCCGCGTGACCCTCGACACCTCGAAGGCCCCGGAAGACGCTGCGGCCTTCCAGAAATTCCAGGCCGCCGAACAGCAGTTTGGCGGCGCCTTGCAGCGGCTCCTGCTGGTCGCCGAGCGCTACCCGGACCTGAAGGCCAGTGCGGGCTTCCGCGATCTGCAAACCCAACTCGAAGGCTGCGAAAACCGCATCGCGGTCGAACGCGCGCGCTTCAACGAAGTCGCCCGGTCCTACAACACCCGCATCCGCTCCTTCCCCGCCCTGCTCTATGCCGGCGCCTTCGGCTTCAACCCCAAGGCCTACTTCCAGGCGGACGCCGGTGCGGAACAAGCACCCGAGGTGAATTTCAACTTTGGCGGAACCAGCACTCCCGAGAATCCCCGATGAGCCGCTACCGCCAGCTCGCAGGGGTCCTCGCGCTCTGGCTGTGCGGCCAAGGCGCGCCCCTGCTGGCAGCCACCGCGCTGCCCGCCAGCCCCTCGCCGCATTACGTGCTGGATCAGGCGAATTGGCTCAACGCCCAGGAGTTCCAATCGCTCAACGCCAAGCTTGAGGCCTACGAACGCGAAACCTCGTCCCAGATCGTCGTCGCGATTTTCCCAAGCATCCCCACAGGCGAGGAACTGTTTGATTACACCCATCGGCTGTTCGAGAGCTGGAAGCCCGGACAACTGGGCAAGGACAACGGCGTGCTCTTTTGCATTTTCGCCGCCGACCGCAAGATGCGGATCCATAGCGGCTACGGCATGGAAGGGGTCCTGCCGGATGCGCGCTGCCAACAGATCATCTCCGATGTCGTCGCGCCGCAACTGCGGCAGGGCCGCCGAAGCGCCGCCATCCACGCCGGCGTGGATGCGATGATCGCCGCGGCCAAAGGCGAATACCACGGCAGCGGATCCACCGCGTTGAAGCACCGCCCATCCAACAGCGGGGCGATCTTCCAATTGCTGTTCGCACTGGTGATCGTCATCTTGATCATCCGCGCCATTCTCAACACGAAGTATTCCAGCCCGATCGGCAGGGCCGACCGCTGGTACGGCGGAGGCTATTCCGGCGGCGGAGGCGGCTTCTCCAGTGGCGGGGGCGGCTTCTCCAGTGGTGGAGGCGGCTTTTCCGGCGGCGGGGGCCGCAGTGGCGGCGGAGGCGCCAGCGGCGGATGGTAACACGCACAGTCATGAACCCATTGCTCAGCGCCGAAGACGAAGCCCGACTGATGGATGCCATCCGCGAGGTGGAATCGCGCACCAGCGCGGAGATCTGCATCTGCATCACCCCCAAACGCATCTGGCGGCACCAGCGGCACGCGTGGAGGATTTTCGAACGGGCGGGCATGCGCCAGACCCACCACCGCAATGCCGCACTGATCGTGATGATGCCGCGGGTGAAGCAGATCGTGGTCATCGGCGACAGCGGACTCGATGCCATCGTCGGACAGGATTACTGGCGCGAAACGGTCGATGCCATGGTGCGGCGCATGCACTCCGAAGGCGCTCTGGCCGCGTTGCTTTTCGGCCTTCGGCGGCTCGGTGACACGCTCGCAAGCCACTGGCCGCGCGAAGCGGACAATCCGAATGAACTTGCGGACGCTCTGATCCGCGATTCCTGATCCGCGGCCCTTCATTGCCGCGAGAATACCTCGAACAGGGCAAAGAGCAGGATTTCCCCGAGCAGGGTGCTGCACAAGACCAGCAACACCGCGAGAGCCCGGTGCAGGCCCGAGGCCAGCGGGTGCAGTGTGTCCCGCTCGTTCCATAGCCGGTGCAGCCAACGGCTGCAGGCCCAGCCGAGCACCGACACGAGCACCGCAAACAACCCGAAGGCGATGGCGAAGGACGCAAGGGTTTGGATCATCTCACGCGTGTAAATCGCGAAGCGGCGCAACCAGACGAGCACCCCGACAAGGGCCACCAGTCCCACGATGCTCAGGACCGTGGAGCCCAGGACCTCGCTCAATTCAGCAGGCAGCCAAGAAGTCCGCGCCTCCTCCCCGGGCTCTTCATCCCCCTCCCCGACCGCCGCCACCTCGGAGACCCAAACCGCCACACCACCCGTTGCCAAGGGCCCCCACAGGGACGCCACGTGGTCATGCAGCACCTCGGCGTAATAGCCCTCATCCCGCTTCATCGCCGCAAACAGGGCAGCCTGCTCGTAAGTGGCAAAACGATGAAGCATGCTCCATCCTAACGGACGGACCCTTCACGAGGAAGCACGAAAACAGTCACCGGTCGGCAGGCGGCAGGCGGGTCGGCAAACACCCTAAAACTCGCAATGCCCCGGTGTGCGGGCAAAGGGAATGACGTCGCGGATGTTGCCCATGCCGGTCACAAACATCAGCAGTCGCTCGAATCCCAGACCGAAGCCGGCGTGGGGCACGGTGCCATACCTGCGCAGGTCCAGATACCACCCGTAGGCCTCCGGATCGAGGCCGTGCCTCGCGAAGTTCTCCGTCAGGATCTCCAGACGCTCCTCGCGTTGGCTGCCACCGATGATCTCACCGATCCCCGGAACCAGCACATCCATCGCAGTGACCGTCTTGCCGTCATCATTGAGCCGCATGTAGAACGGTTTGATCTCCTTGGGATAGTTGAACACCGTGACCGGGCTCTTGAAGTGCTTCTCGGTCAGCCAGCGTTCGTGCTCGGACTGCAGGTTGAGCCCGTAGGCGACCGGGTAATCGAATGCCTCGCCGCTGGCTTCGAGCAATTCCACCGCGTCGGTGTAGGAAATGCGCACAAAGGGCCGGCTGGCGACAAATTCCAGACGCTCGCGAAGACCCTTGTCCACGAACCTGGTGAAAATCTCCAGATCGCCCTCGCTGCGCTCGAGCATCTCGGTGACCAGGAATTTGACCATCTCCTCCGCGAGGTCCATATCTCCCTCGAGATCGCAGAACGCGACCTCCGGCTCGATCATCCAGAACTCGGCCGCATGGCGCGAGGTGTTGGAGTTTTCCGCACGGAACGTCGGGCCGAAGGTGTAGATGTTGGAAAGCGCACAGGCGAACGCCTCGCCCTCGAGCTGGCCCGAAACGGTTAGAAACGCGCGCTTCCCGAAAAAATCATCCGCCACCCTCGACGCCTTGTCGTCCGGCAGCGTGGTCACGCGGAACATCTCGCCCGCCCCTTCGCAGTCGCTGGCGGTGATGATGGGGGTGTGCACATGGACGAAATCGCGCTCCTGGAAGAAGCGGTGGATCGCATAGGCCATCCGGCTGCGCGTGCGGAACACCGCGCCATAAAAATTCGACCGCGGCCGCAGGTGGGCGATGCTGCGCAGGAACTCGGCACTGTGGCCTTTTTTCTGCAATGGAAAATCGTCGGGAGCCGCACCCAGCAATTTGATGCTGCTGGCGTGCAATTCCCACTTCTGGCCAGGGGCCGGGGATTCGACCAGTTTGCCGCAAACCTCCACCGAAGCGCCGGTCGTCATCCGCGCGACCCATTCGTATCCCGGGATCCCCTGATCCACGATGACCTGGAGGTTGGCCAGGCCGGTGCCGTCATTGATCTCCAGAAACGAAAACGTCTTGGAATCGCGGCGGGTCCTCACCCAGCCCGCGACATGCAGCGCGTCTTGCGGACACTCGCTGCGGAGAACGTGCTTGATGAGGGTGCGCATGACCCGTTA
>CBFGOB010000097.1:0-8690 GCA_965650215.1 uncultured bacterium
GTCAAGGCCGCCCTCATCGCTCACGCCACGCCACGCGGCCTGGCCGAATTCGCCCAGCAAGGGAAGGCACAGGAAGCCCTGCTCGCAAGCCTGCTGGCCAACCCCTCCTTGATGAAGGACATGCTCGTCGCCGGCGGTGCCGCCCACGGCAAGTACGGACGCGCCATCGAAATCTACAACGCGATCCAGAAAGCCAGCCCCAAGGCAGGCAGCGGCAACCTTCAGCGCCTTGCCCTCGCCACCAGCCTCGAACACGCGACTCCGGTCGGCCAATCCAACCTCACCGACGACGCGAGCGGTTCGGAAACCGTCGATCCGGTCAAACGCTACCTCCACTACGAGCAAGCCTTCCTGGCAAAGGAACTCGACCCCGCCTTCGAACACCTCAGCACTTGGGAATACCGCCACGTCGTCAACTGCGATGCTCCCGATGCCATCCTCACCTGGGGCCGTGAGATGCTGCGCAGCTACCGCCCGGACCACATCGAAAATCCCGACTACGGCTGGCGCTATGTTTCCGCCGTCCGGACCGAAGTGCCCTACGGATCTCAAAACGTCAAATTCGACAAACCCAGCCTGCACAAGTACCAAAACATCCTCCTGAACGGCGGCATTTGCGGCCGCCGCGCTTTCTTCGGCCGCTTCATCCTCCGCAGCTTCGGCATTCCGACCTGGGGGGTCACCCAACGGGCACACGCCGCCCTCAGCCACTGGACCCCCAAAGGCTGGGTCGTCAACCTCGGCGCCGGATACGGCAGCAGCTGGTGGGACAAGGACGAGGTTCCGCTGAGCGGCAACCAGTTCCTGCTCGAAACCCAGGCCCGGGCCCGGGGCCCCGAATACCTGAAGGTGCTGCGCGCCCAGTGGGTCAGCCGCATCCTCGGTGAACCCGCCTACAACGATCGCAAAAAAGTCGCGGGCGGCTTCTGGAGCCGGGTCGGGCTCCACCAATCGACCGCCCTGGCCGCGCAAGAGAAAACCCTCGGCCCGCTCGGCCAAGAGCTCGGCGAGGCGAACGAAGCGGAGGACAAGAAGGTCTCCACCGCAAAGGTCTCGGTCGCCGACCAGAAGATCACGGTCGCCAACGGCAGCATCACCATTCCCGCCGTGCTTCATGGCAAAGCCAGCGGCAAAGGCGCCGCCATGCGCAGCATCGACAGCGGCATGCAGCTCCACTGCCTGGGCGGCTTCAAAACGGAATTCACCTTTGATGCTCCAAAGGCCGGCACCTACGAACTCAGCGCCCAAGTCGCCACCGGCCAGGAAGGACAAAAAGTCCATTACGTCATCAACGGCTCGAGCGAGGCGATCGAATTCGCAGTGCCCTACACCATCGGTCTCTGGCAGAAAACCCAGCCGGTCACCGTCACGCTCAAGGAAGGAAGCAACACCCTCCAGTTCGAACTGCTGGCAGGCAGCCGCGGCGTGACGATCAAGGAATTCACCCTGAGAGCGAAGTAGTGGTTATTCGCTCTCAATGATCAGTTCTTGGGCTCGTTCCGACCAACCCTGGCGTCTTCAGCCAAGAACTGATTCCTCTCCTCACCGCCCTCTTCCGTAGTGCCTCACCAATCCTGAAACCATCAGCTCGGCATACTCGCGGAAAATCGACGGCTGCATCCGGCCGGCCACCTCCCTCACCCCGACGTAATCGCCCGCCTGCATCCGCGGGTAATCGGGTTTGGAATTCATCACATAGGGCTCCATGAAAATCACCGGGCACTCATAGAGCCGGTTGGCCAGGAGGTTGCGCGCCCAGACACAGGAATGGTCGCCCACCGGCTTCACCGCAGTCGAATCGGGCCGGTATTGGTAGGCAGGCATGCCTGTGCCCGCGACGAAGGCATCCGCAATCGACTCCGCCAGCGGTGCCTCTTCGTCATGCACCCGGCTGAGCAGCTTCTTGACCATCATGAAGCGCTGGTCCTCCAGGGCGAGCTCGTCATCCGCATAGGCACCGTGCACCAGCAGGTGAAAGTGGTGCTGATCGACCAAGGTCGGATTGGCCGGATCCCCCCACGCGTCGGCATTGAAATGGAGGCACAACACCAGATCGGGACGGATCTCGCGGTTCACCCGCTCGGCCCGCGCACGGATCTCGGCCGTGCGGTAGAACAGGCGCTCGGCATGCTTGCGGATCCGCCACGGATCCGCGCCGTCACCCAACTCCTGCTTCGCCAGGTCCATCAGGTCCTCGGGCCGCAGCTCCGTCACCGGTTCGGCGGAATCCCTCACCAAGGTCACCTTCGCACCCAGAGCCTCCAAACGAGGCTTGAGCAAGTCCGCCACCTGCAAGGTCATGTCACCTTCACAAATCGGCGCCTGACCGTCGACGACCAGCCAGCGATCCTCCATCTGCGCCCATGCCCCTCCGAGATGGCCGGGATCGATCGCGATGTGCAGCCCGTGCAGCGGCCGACCCACCGGTGCGGGCCCGAGCTCGCCGGCGCGCTTCCAAGCCCGCGGCACCCGGAGCTCCGAGCGCTCTTCGCCAAAGGCCAGGCGATACCAATCCCCACCCTGCATCCGCACCCGCAGTTCCCCCTCGCCGATCGCCACCCAATCGCTCCATGCCGTCCCGGTGACATAGATTTCATCCATCCGCCGCTGGAATTCGGAGCGGCTGATGCTTCCCTGATAGGCATCCAATTCCGACCAGCGCGGCTTGTCGGACAAACTCGACAGCGGCGGCCTCACAGGCACCTGCGGCCCGGCCTGCCTCTGGATCCAAAACCAGCCGATCGCGACCAACGCGGCCACGGCGATGATGGAAATCAGGGGAAGCGCACGCTTGGAAACACCGGGCATTCAGGAAATGGGTTGTCGGACTGGCAGGGACGGTGAATCCTATAGCCGATTCCCAGCGCTTCGCAACCATGTCCATGATCCGTATTCTCTTTCTCGGCGACGTTGTCGGCGAACCAGGCCGCAAGGCGGTGATCAACCAGCTGCCCGTCCTCAAACACGAAGAGCAGATCGATTTCATCATCGTCAACGGCGAGAACGCCGCCGGCGGCAAAGGCATCACCCCGAAAATCGCCATCGACCTGCTGCGCGCCGGCGCGGCGGTGATCACCACCGGCGACCATGTGTGGGATCAGAAGGAGATCGTCGATTACATCCCCACCGAACCCCGCCTGCTGCGCCCGCTCAACTACCCCGAAGACACTCCCGGCAGCGGCAGCGTCGTGCTCAAAACCGACAAGGGGAAAATCGCCGTCATGCAGGCCCAGGGCCGCACCTTCATGCTGCCTCCGCTCGACAACCCCTTCCTCGCCGCCGAACTCGAAGCCGACCGTCTGCGCGCCGCAGGCATCGGACCGGTCGTCATGGATTTCCACGCCGAAACGACCAGCGAGAAAATCGCCATGGGCCGCATGCTCGACGGCAAGGTCTCGGCCGTGCTCGGCACCCACACCCACGTCCAGACCGCCGATGAACGGATCTTGCCCGGCGGCACCGGATACCTCAGCGACGCCGGCATGTGCGGCCCCGACGAATCGATCCTCGGCCGCAACATCGAATCCGTCGTCTGGCGCTTCCGCTCGAACATGCCGACCCGCTTCCCGATCGCCACCGGCCCGGTCCGCCTCTGCGGGGCGATCCTCGACATCGACGCCGGATCCGGCCGCTGCCTCGCGATCAGGCGCTTGTCGAAACGGATCGAAGAAAGCGTGGCTTGATCCGCGAAACGCTCAGCGCCCGAAACGTTCCTCGAGGACCCGGCGGCGGAAGGCGAATATCCACTCCAGCTTGCGGCGCACGAACAACACATGGGCGATTGCCCCAAGCGGACCGAACGGCAACCCGTAGTGGACGAGATCAGTCATCATCACCCCGCCCTCGCAGGCTTCGAAATGATGCCGATGGTGCCAAAACCGGTAAGGACCGAAGCGCTGCTCGTCGATGAAACTGTGTCCCTCGTCCACCGCCTTGATCTCCGTCACCCATGGCACCCAGAAGCACGGGGCGATCTTGACCTGATAGGTGATGATCTGCCCCTCATGCATCCGCTCCACCACCGGACTGGTGATGCGGAAACCGAGATCATCGGGTGTGATCGCGTCAAGGTTCGAGGGCGCGGAAAAAAACGCCCACGCTTCCTCCAACGGGATCGGCAGAAACTGCCGCTGCTCCAGCCGGTGGATCTTCATGAGCCCGCTTCGGCAAAGCGTTTGGATACCCCGGCCCAATTCACCACATTCCACCACCCGGTGATGTAGTCGGCACGGCGGTTCTGATAGTGAAGGTAATAGGCATGCTCCCAGACATCGATGCCGAGCAAGGGCACACCGAGATCGGCATCGGCGATGGTGCCCTTCATGAGCGGATTGTCCTGGTTTGCGGTGCTGGTGACCTTGAGCTTGCCGTCCTTCGCAATCAGCCAGGCCCAACCGGAACCAAAACGCGTAACCGCCGCTTGGGCGAAGGCCTTCTTGAATCCATCGATCGAGCCGAAGGACTCCTGCAGGGCTTTGCCCAGCGCGTCCGAGGGCTGACCCGACTGGCTGGCTGGCACCATCGATTTCCAGAAGAACGTGTGGTTCCAGTGCCCGCCCCCGTTGTTGCGCAGGGTCGTGCGCAGCGATTCGTCACCAATCCCGGGCAGCGCGGCGAGGATCGCTTCCAGACTCAGGCTCTTGAGCTTCGCGTCGGAGCCGACGGCCGCGTTGTGCTTTTCGATGTAGGCGGCATGATGCTTGGAATGGTGGATCTCCATCGTCCGCGCGTCGATGTGGGGTTCGAGCGCCGCATGGGCGTAGCCAAGCTCCGGCAGGGTCTCACCCGTCCACTGCCCGGTCACCGTCGTTGCTCCGGCAGTCGCCGGCAACACGGCCGCACTGGCAGCAAGGGCACTCAACTGGACAAAATGGCGGCGGCTGATTTCATGGGTTGTTTTCATCACCCCCGTGCCTAAGCCGGATTTTCCGGAAATCAACCGATTCCGGACTCAAAAAACCCTGGCGGCCACCTGCCGCAGGCCATCGAGGGTCAAATCCGGGTCCACCGCGTCGATCTCCGGAACGCCGCGGGCGATCAATTCCGCATCCCCGCCGGTCGCCACCACCTTCACCAGACCGCCAAGTTCCTGGCGAACCCTCGCGATGATCTCCCTGACGAGCCCCCGGTAGCCGAACACCGCACCCGACTGCATCGCGTGAGTCGTCGATTTGCCGATCGCCGACGGCGGTTCGACCAACTCGATCGCCTTCAGCAACGCGGTCTTCTGCGGCAGGTAACCGGACATCGCACCCAGACCCGGGGCAATCACACCACCGCAATACGCCGGTTGATCGGAAATCACGTCGAAGGTCACCGCCGTGCCGAAGTCGACCACAATCGCCGGCGCGCCATGACGGCTCAAAACCCCCGCCGCATTGGCCAGGCGGTCGGCCCCGATCTGCGCGGGCTCGGGGTAATCGATGGCCATGCCCAGGGGGCTGCTGGCATCGATGGAGTGCAGCGGAGCACGGCGGGCGAAATAGGCTTTCATGATTTCCGCCTTCAGCGGCACCACCGAACAGAGCACCACCGCGGCATAGCCCACACCTGCGAGGGCCGCATCCAGCGACTCATTCGAAATCTCCGGCGTCGGAATCACCGCACGCCAATCGCCCAGACCCGCGGCATCCCCCAAGGCGAACTTGGTGCGCGAATTCGAATTGTCGATCAAGAGCCAGGCCATGGATCACCAGTCGTGGGTCACAAAGTAACGCGATCCATCCTCGCCGAGCAACGGCAATCCCCGGGAGGAGCGCACCGAAAGCCGCCCGTCGTTGATCTGCAACTCCAAGCCGCCATCGAGGTCTTGCTGTTCCAACCAGAACTTGATCCACAGCTCCCGCATCGGTTTTCCCTCATCCCCCACCATCGTGGTGTCCGCAGGCTCGATCTGACGGCCCGAAGCCGTCCGCAACAGCACCGGCTTCATCAGGTCGTGCTCCTCGGAAGCACGCACCTTGAGGCGCAGATCCACCCAGAAGTTCGAGCGGTCCTGCTTCACCTGGCAACCGACGATGCGGCAGCGCGCCCCCGGGTCCGCGGACCACTCATAGGGACGGAACCACGCCCACGCCGCAAAAACGGCCGAAAGGACGAAGGCCGCAACGAGCAGTTTCCGGGATGACTTGCGCATGGTCGACAAGGGAACCCAGTCCGGCCCCGCCTGCAAACGAAAACGGGCGGACCGTGACCGGCCCGCCCGTTTGGGGAATGGCTTGAACCGAGGCCCGATCAGGCCTGGCTGTCGTTGTAGGCAGGAGCACCGTGCTCGGCGACATCGAGCCCTTCATGCTCCTCCTGGGAATCCACACGGACACCCATGATCAGCTTGATGACGTAGAACACGATGAAGGATCCAACGAACGCAAAGGCGGAGATGCTGAGGGTGCCGATCAGCTGGACCTTGAAGCTGATCGCTTCGGCGGCAAGCGCTTCCTTGCCGAAGATACCCACCGCGAGCGTGCCCCAGATGCCGCAGACGCCGTGCACCGAGATCGCACCGACCGGATCGTCGATCTTGACCTTGTCGAGCAGCAACACCGAAACCACCACGATGGCACCGGCAATCGCACCCACCAGCACCGCACCCCATGGGGTGATGGCACCGGCACCTGCAGTGATGCCGACCAAACCGGCCAGCGTGCCGTTGAGGGCCATCGAAAGATCAGGCTTCTTGAGGATGATCCATGAAGTGAAGATCGCGGCCAGACCACCGCTGAACGCAGCCATGCCGGTCGTCACGAAAACGCGGGACACGCCTTGGGGATCCGCGGAGAGAACCGAGCCGCCGTTGAAACCGAACCAGCCGAGGATCAGCATGAACACGCCGATGTTGGCGAGCGGCAGGTTGTGGGGAAGGATCGGCTTCACGCCGTCCTTGGTATACTTGCCGGTGCGCGGACCGAGGACAATCACCGCGGCCAGGGCGGCAAAACCACCGAAGGCATGCACCAGCGAGGAACCGGCGAAATCGATGAACTGCGCGGAGTTCTCCGCATTCTCACCCCCGAAGGTGTTGAGCCAGCCCTTGCCCCACTCCCACGAACCGGTGACCGGATAGAGGAAAGTGACCAGGATCGTGGCGTAAATCATGAAGCTCGAGAGCTTCACCCGCTCGGCAACCGCTCCCGAAACAATCGTCGCAGCGGTGGCGGCAAACATCGCCTGGAAAATGAAATCCGACCAGTAAGTGTAACCGGCATAAGCACTGGTCATGTTGGCCACGGTTTCCTCACCATCGGCGAAACCGTTGGTCAACGGGGAACCGAAGGCAAAAAAGTTGGTGATCGACCAACCATCCCCGGGATACATCGCGTTGAATCCCCAGGCCATGTAACCCAGCGCACCAATGCAGACGATGAACAGGTTCTTGAACAAAATGTTCACCGTGTTCTTCTTCTGGCACATGCCGGACTCCACGCTCGCAAAACCGAGGTGCATGATGAACACCAGCGCCGCAGAAATCAGGATCCAGAGGTTGTTGACCGTGAACATGGCCGCATCCGGTCCGGCCATGAAGGTTTCATAGGTGACTTCCGCCGCCGCTTCGGTCGCGGGAGCGGCTGACGCCGTTGCCTCGACTGCGGGAGCAGCGCTAACTTCTTGCGCGGATACCGGCATTGCCATGGGAATCGCCACAAAGGCAATCGCCGCAGCCACGAGTGCCCGCATGTTCATTACGTATCGACTGGTCATGATGGTAGGGTTGTCAGTTGGTTGTGTCTTGGCTGCTGATGGAACCGGTTGGCCCCATGAGGCAGGCTGCCGACGTTTAGCAAACCGCGTGCCAACAATCCCCATGTCTCGAATTCGAGGTCCCAGCCCTCATCGGCGACCGCGTTTTGCCGCCCAGATCATGCACACCACCCATCCACGGACTCGGCCCAGAACATATCCTCAACTATTTGGCATGCGACATGCTTGATGCTGATCCCGTTCCTGCCTGTTCCGATCACCGGCGCAGCCACGGACGCAAGCAGCAACCGATAAACCTAAACTACAAGCATGCAAAACTACTGCAAAACGATTGGCGCCCTTGCCGCTGCCTCCGCCCTGGTGGCCGGCAACGCAATGGCGGAAGTTGAATACTCCATCACCGGTGGTTACACCAACCAATACATCTTCCGGGGTGTTGACCTTGGCAACGACCTCACCGAAGTCGGCCTCTCCGCAAGCACCGAAGTCAACGACTTCGGCCTCTCCGCCGGTGCCTGGCACGGCACCTTCGAAGACGGCTACGGCCTCGGCCCGATCGGCGACAATGTCAACGAACTCGACCTCTTCGGCGAGGTCACCAAGGACATCGGCTACGACATCACCGCCGCAGTCGGCTACATCTGGTACATCTACGACAATGACATCGACGACAACCAGGAAGCCTACGCTTCGCTGCGTCGCGACTTCGGTTTCGCAGAAGCAAGCCTGACCTACTTCTGGGACATCGAAACCGATAACGATGGTTACGCCGAACTCGCCCTGAGCCGCAGCTTCGAGCTGAGCTCCTGTCTCGAGCTCGCGCTGAAGTCCGCCCTCGGCTACGCCGTGGAAGATGGTGAGGTCGCCAACTGGACGACTTCCGCCAAACTCAACTGGGCCTTCACCGAAACCGCAACCCTGTCGCCCTTCGTGGCCGTGTCCGTCGGCGGCGCCGCCGAAGACCTCTACGAGTCGGACAACGAAACCGAACT
>CBFGOB010000098.1:0-8643 GCA_965650215.1 uncultured bacterium
CGCGGCGCACCCAACCTGTTCTGCCTCCACCCGCCGTTCCAGATCGACGGCAACTTCGGCGGCACCGCCGCCGTCGCGGAAATGCTGCTCCAATGCCAAAACACCGATGCCAATGGCCAACGCATCCTTCACATCCTGCCCGCCCTGCCACCCGCATGGCAGGAAGGCCGCATCAAGGGACTGCGCGCACGCGGCGGACACCAGGTCGACCTCACGTGGAACAAAGACCAGCCGCTCCAACTCGAAATCACCGGCGGCAGCGACGAAACCGTAATCCTCCGCCACGGCACCACCACCCGTGACATCCGGCTCACCAAAGGCAAAACCGAGCGCGTGACATTGCCTTGAACCATCGCCCCAAGACGCTGTCTCAAAAAAAGCCCTCCCCATTTCCAGGGAGGGCTTGGCTTTGAATGGAGTTGAATCGATCGGGAATCCTTCAGACTTGAGGACTTCCATCGGGATTGAGCTCATCTTCGCTGAGATAGCCGTCGTCGCTGGTGTCAAACAGTTCGAACTGGCGGATGATGTTGGAAGGCTTGACCATGGGTGAAACGAGGTAGCCGAACTCAATCGGATCAAGTTGTCCGTCACCATCGAAATCCGCCAACTCGAAGCGGGAAAGCTTGGATTTCAGTTTCTTTTTCCCCGCGATGTAAGCGTCCCACTCGGCGAGAGAGATCAGACCATCGGGGATTGGCGCTCCGAGGATGGGCTCGCCGGTGACCGGATCGACCGCTGGCTCTCCAGTTACCGGATCCACAACGACCTCGAATGCGCCCGAGGTATCGATCGGCAGGAAGCGGCGGCGGACTTCGACCAGCGGAGTGCCTCGGCCCTGGGTCTTGGCGAATTCAAAGATGGTGAGGAAACCATCGCCATCGTCCGCCTTGGCAAATGCAAGTTGATGCTTGGGCACTTTGGGGGCGCCGGCTGATCTCGGAGCCGCCTGAACGAGTCCGCTGAATGCGATGAAGGTGGCAACGCATGGGATTAAGGGAGTAAGGGTTTTTGATTTCATAGCACTTCACCATAATCAGAATTCAAACCATTGTCAAAAAGTGTGCTTCGAGGCAAAACGACGAAAAGCCTGACTGGCAGGGACCGAGGAACAGAAAATGCCCTGATCTTGAAAATTCGCCCGCTAATCGCTTCGCATATTTTGCTCCCTGTGCGAGATTGGCCCCCTGCCCAAGGCGATCAAATCCATTGCATCTCCGTTGGCGCTCCGGCTCCTCCAAACTCGCCTGGCCGCTTCCTGCCTGTCCGCACATCAACCCATCCACATCAAGCGCCATGTCACAAATCCTTGTATGGGACCTCCCTGCCCGTCTCTTTCCCCTTGCGTTTGCGCTCTCACTGGCTGCCGCGGCCGGCATCGCTTTCCTCGCGGACGACGATGCCCCGATGTTTCAGCTGCACATGGTCTTTGGAATCATTGCGGGGTTTCTGCTTTGCATGCGGGTGATCATGGGAATCGTCGGGTCACGCTACTCGCGTTTTTCCAGCCTGCCGCTGCATCCACGTGATATCGCCGGATACCTGCGCAGCGCTGTGGTTTCGAAAACCAAACGGCATGCGGGCAACAATCCCGGATCCGCGTTGGTGGCGGGATTGATGTTCCTGCTTGTTCCCGCCTTGTTGCTCACAGGCATCGGATCGGCTGGCGAAGTGGCCGAAGAGCTGCACGAGGCCTTTGCCTGGACATTGCTGATGGCGGTGATGGCACACCTCGCGGGACTGGCATGGCACACCATCCGGCACCGGGAAAACATCTCGCTCGCCATGGTCACCGGCAGAAAAGAGGGCAGGATTGAGGATGGCATCGCATCCGCTCATGCGCTATGGGCGGCGGCAATGGCCGTCGTCGCCGGGGCATGGATCGCCGCACTGTTTGCGGGATATCGTGCCGGCACCAACGAAGTCAGGATTCCCGGAATCGGAGTCACGCTGCAGCTTGGTGAACAGGAAGCGGCCAAGCACGGCCGGAAGCATGAGGACAAGGGCGACGATTGATCTCCTGAGGCCATCCTGAGGTTCTGCCTGCTTCTTTTGGCGCTTGATGCCCTGACGGATGCTGCAGACCCGCCAGGGCAATGCTTCATCGATGCTCTGTCCCAGGATCATCATCTTTGATTTTGCAGGCATCCATGGGCCGGTCCGTGAGGCCGTGCCCGCGACCTGTCCTGGTGAGGCTGACCGCAGCCCACCGCACCTTTGCAATCCCTGCGCATCCGTTCGCATCTGCGACTGATCCCTTGTCAGGTGGGTGGAGAACCACCACTGCTTCACTTGAAACCCACCGCACACCATGAGTGACAGCACCCCGTCGCGCCACCTGCCACACCACCCCGACCGTGAAGGATATTTCGGGAAATACGGCGGCATCTTCGTCCCCCCGGAATTGGAGGCACCTCTCGCCGAAGTCCGCAAGGCCTACGAAGTGGTCTCGCGCTCCCATGATTTCATTGAGGAGCTGCGCCGCATCCGCAAGCACTTCCAGGGACGTCCCACGCCGACCTATCATGCGGCACGACTTTCGAAAAAACTCGGCAAGACCCAGATCTATCTGAAGCGCGAGGACCTCAACCACACCGGTGCCCACAAGCTCAACCACTGCATGGGCGAAGGGCTGCTCGCCCGCTTCATGGGCAAGAAAAAACTCATCGCCGAAACCGGTGCCGGCATGCACGGCGTGGCACTCGCCACCGCAGCCGCCTACTTCGGCCTGGAATGCGACATCTACATGGGCGAGGTGGACATCGCCAAACAGGCTCCGAATGTCTCACGCATGCAGATCCTCGGCGCGCGCGTCATCCCCGCGACGCATGGATTGAAAACCCTCAAGGAAGCGGTGGATGCCGCACTCTGCGCCTACGTGGGTGACCCCGAAAACCAGATCTATTGCATCGGCTCGGTGGTCGGCCCCCACCCGTTCCCGATGATGGTGCGGGATTTCCAACACGTCGTCGGCATCGAAGCCCGCGAACAAATCATGGAAATGACCGGCAACCTGCCCGACATCGTCACCGCCTGCGTCGGCGGCGGCAGCAATGCGATGGGCATCTTCGCCGGATTCCTCGACGACCCCGTCGAACTCCACGGCGTGGAACCGCTCGGGAAAGGCAGCGGCATCGGCGAGCACTCGGCCACCATGACCTATGGCCGTGAGGGCGTCATCCATGGATTCCGTTGCTATCTGCTCCAGGATGAAAACGGCAACCCCGCACCCGTGCACTCGATCGCCAGCGGACTCGACTACCCCGGCATCGGCCCCGAGCACTGCCACCTCAAGGACCGCGGACGCGTCCGCTACGTCACCGCCATGGATCGCGATGCGGTCGAGGCATTCTACACGCTGAGCCGCCATGAAGGCATCATCCCTGCCCTCGAAAGCGCGCACGCCGTGGCACACGCCATGCAACTCGCCCGCGAAAACCCGGACACCGCGCGCACCGTGCTCGTCAACCTCAGCGGCCGCGGCGACAAGGACATGGATTACATGATCGAACACTACGGCACCGGCGACGGACACGTGGCTTGAAGGGATTCCAGCGGGTGATTCCGCATGGATTTGCGAATCATCGGCGCATTCCCTCCCCCACTTGCTGATCCGGCATCGGCACCTAGTCTGCCATTCGACCCATAGGTCGAAATCGATCATCCGCCCCGTGATGTTGCCCGATGAACCGCCAGAAGCCGCGATCATGAAAACCATCGACACCTATCGTTCCAGAAAATCGAAGACCGCATGGATCACGGCGCTGATCCTGTCCCTCCCCGCCATGGCCATGGCGCACCCGGGCCATGATGGACATGGCGATGCGATGCCCGCCCTGTGCTCCGGCCTCCTCCATCCCTTGTCCGGCATCGACCACATGATGCTGGCACTTGCCATGGGATGGCTTGCGATCCTTCCGGGAGCCCGGAAGGCCAAGCTGCCCGCGATTGCATTCCTTTCCGCCCTGGTCGTCGGCGCCCTGTGTGGTCGCTGGACCAGCGGTGGCACCGGGTTGGAAATCGCCATCTCCCTCACCCTGCTCGCCGCCGGGGCTGTGATGATGCGCGAGCGCCTCAGAAGAGCGGGCATGTTCTGCATGCTCGCCGTGGCCGGCGGGCTGGTCCATGGTTTGGCCCATGGCGCGGAGGCACTGCCCGGCGCGTCGTTCCTGATGTATGGCTTCGGCCTGCTTGCCACCACGGCGCTTCTGCTTGGCGCCGGCGGATGCCTGCAGCGCATGCTTTCGCGGTCCGGACATCCCCAGCTGGCGGTCCGCATGGCAGGAGCGGTGGTGATCGCTTGCGGCGTCACGTTCCTGATCCGCATTTTCTAACCCATTGGAGCAGCGCCAAGGGACCGGCATTTCGGCGGGCGAACACCGCCGGATCGCAGTCGCCGCGCGGGCAGGCAACGCGTTGAACCAGGGCGAGGCCATGACGCGTCACGCTTTCACGCATCGCCAGCCCGATCCCTTCAACCCCGCTTGCGTCAATCCGGAATCGCGGAGCTGTCTGGACCGTGATTATTTCGCGAGATCGACAATCCAGATGTTGCGGAAGCGGACGTCCTGGCCGTGTTCCTGCAGTTTGATGCCTTCGGGGCTGGGTGTGACTTTTTCGCCGCCGTTGGCTCTGGAGATGGCGGCGTTGTCATGCACCTTGAGGCCATTCCACCAGACGGTGGCTCGTGCGGGTTCGACGATTTGGTTTCCCTTCCACCTGGGGGCGGTGAATTTGAAATGGAAGGCTTGCCATTCCCCGTTCGGACGCCACGCATTCACATCCGGCACCCGGTCCATGCAGAAGGCGCCGATGCCGTGGGGGCCGATCTTCCAGGCATAGGGATTCTCGGCGTTCCTGCCTTTGGGGGATTCGATTTGGATTTCGTAGCGGTTCTGCAAATAGACCCCGCTGTTGCTGTAGCCTTCGGGACTGTTGTCGCCCCTGCTGCCCATCATCACGAATTCAACGTGACCTTCGAAGTCCGTGTATGTTTTCCTGGTCACCAGATCGTGGGTCCCCCAGCTTTTGCCGCCATCGCACATCAAGACCTTGCCTTCGCCGGTCGGGCTATCCACCACTTTCCAGGTAATGGGCATGTCCGCCTTCGGCCACATCCGCCAATTCTTCTCGATGGATGCCAAGGTGCCATCAAACGGCACATCCGCGCCCTCCGGCGCCTTGGCCCCGAGGTCTTTGGTTTTGTCATAACCAGGCTTGTCTTCCGGCTTCTGCTTCTCTCCGGCGCGGGCCGGATGGATTAGAGCGAGCGCTGCCAGCACCAGAAGGAGCTTGTGGGTCAGTTTCTTCATCGGAAAGCGGTGGATGGACTTTGGACTGCAAGGTGCATCGGCCCGACCGGAAATCAAGCCCCTAACTGGCCGTCGCAGGCGTCCGCGCGCCGCGGGTTTTCACTCGTCCTCTTTTTGCTCCGCCTCTTTGCTCGCGGCGAGGACTTGTTCGATTTTCCCGCGCGATTCGGCGGACAGTTTCTCCAGCGGGTATTTCACCACCTTGCCGCCGACCATCACGAACACCGCTTCCTTGCTGTCGGCGCTTTTCACCGCGGCGCGGATTTCCTTGCCCTCGCTGTTGGTCCACGTGGTGGTCTCGATGAGCGGGCCGGCCGGCGCCGCCGGCTTTTCATCCTTGGCAGCCACATCCCGCAACGCCTTCTTGATCGACCGGTCGAATTCCTCGTTGCCGGGATGGCCGCTGAAAACCAGATCGCCCTCCACATTGAACACGAACGCGCGGGGAATCCCGCTGACCGGAATCGGCCCGTTGGCGCCGGACGTGATGGTGTAGTTCACATTCGCCCTTTTCAGCAACGGCTCGATCTCTTGCTTCGAGTGCCCCTGGCTCTCCGCGCCGATGATCAGCAGGCCCTTGTCGCGGTAGCGTTTGTCGAGATCCGCCAGATGCGGCAGCATGGCGATGCAGGGCGGGCATCTGACGCCCCAATTTTCGATCACCACCACCTTGCCGCGCATCGCTTTCTTGGTCGGTTCCTCACCGAACAAGACCGGACCGATTCTCCAGTCCGACAGCTTGTGTTTCGAGGGCGTGTCCTCACCAGACACGGGGACGGCTGCAAACAACGCGATGATGGCCGGGATGAGGTATTTCATGATGTTTCCAGAAACGTAGGTCTTCGGACCGCTTTTCCAAGAATGAATGAAAATCAATGCGGGGAATTTGTTGTTACCGGCACGGAGAATCCCCGTCTTCCCGGTGGCACCCCTTTTCCGATGCCTTTCCAGCGGATCCATGGGCCTCCGCCGCAGCTTTCGACACTTGTTCGAGCACTTGATACAGACCGAAGGTCGGCAAGCGCGTGAATCCATTCCATGCCGCGGAAGCGAGGATTCCGTCCTGCAGCCAATCTTTGAGCCATTCGCCGGCGTGTTTCACATCGCGCTGCTTCAGGCCCGCCCCCTCTTCCCGTGCCCAGCGCCGGTTGAACTGCTCGTGCGTGCCCACAGGTGAGGAAAAGATGATGGGAATGCCAAGGCCGGCATAAAATGTCATCTCGCTTGGCTTCGTCCACAGGATGTCGGTTCGCGCCAACAGCCGATTGAGCTCCTGCAGGTATCCCGTGAATGTCGGCTGGTAGAGGATGCGGATCGCTCCTTGCGCTTCCAGCTGGTCTTCCAAACCCGCGCGGCGCACGCACGCTTCCAGTTCGTCGGCCACCTGTCGGCGCAGTCCGGCGACCAAGGCCAAACGCAAGCGACCACTCAGAAGCAAGTCGCCCAACGACGGCAGGAAGTCCCGGACCAATCCCACCTGGGCCCCGGCACCACCCACGGCAAACGTGAGCAGCGGCACGGATTCCCCGCGCGTCAACACGGGCAAGGGTCCCAAAAATTGCGATATCGCGTGCTTGAGGTCTTCCCGGAAGCGTCCACTCGGATCCAGACGCACCAGGCGCGGCGCGAGATTTGCGCGCACTGCGGTCATGCCCGCCCCTCCCACGAGCGCGTGGGGCAAGGGAAAGCCCGTGACGTGGATCTGTGACTCCGGAACCCCATAGGCGCGAAGCCTTCTCCGCGCGCGTTGGGTTGGCACGAGGTATCGGATCTTCGTCCGGTGTGCCAGCAGCGGCGCCCATACCCGGTTGATATCGCTATCGGTCACAATGCAGAAGATCTTGTCGTAACCCAGCCGGTCCGCGGCAATCGCGGGCATGAAGAAGGTCGTGACCAGGGTTAAGTTCCTCTCACGCAGGTAGTCCACCAAACCACTCCCCAATCCGCGATCGATCAGCAGGCTCAAGAGGCGCACGCCCATGGTCGGCTTCGACTGGTCGCGTTGGGCGTAGAGGTCGTTGATTTCCGTCGCCCGCTCCAGCAGGTTCCGGATCGGCCAGCCCACACCCTTCAACTGTGATGCGCGGGACGCCCACTCGTAGTAATGGCGGACGTATGACCATAGTTTCTGGTCCTTGTCCTTGGCCAGCGGCGCACGATCGACCTCCAGGACCGGGACACCCAACGCTTCGGCCACCGCGTGGGCGGGCCGCAAATGGCCGTAGCCCATGTCGATGGCGACCACGGTGTAGGGAGAATCGGAGCTCATAAGGGGTCGCCGCATCCCTGCGGCACGCGCCAGGCGCCGCAGGCTTCTCCATTCCAAATGGCCGACCGCTTGGCACCCATGCGAATCGCAAGGTGTCGGCAAGATTAGGGCAAAAAAGGGGGAAATGGTTACAATTTGGGAACAATCGTGGCCACGCGCATGATGTCCGGACGACGAAGCGGTCCATCCGGTGACCATGATCCGAAGCCTCTTGGTCATCAGAGGGCAGATAGACTTCGCGGATTCGCTGCTCTAGCTTTTCCCTGAAGCCAGTGACCCGGTTGTAGTTCCACCGATTTTGGGAAATGGAGGACGCCTTGAAAGTCCCCGGCTTCACTGTTTCCAGGGTTTCAATGCCATCAGTTGCCCTTCCGCCATGCTTTGGCCATGCGGATTCTTTGCTGGCCCCGACCAGTTCTTGCAGTATGCTTCTTAAGTCCCTCGGGGGGCGGATCGCCTGAGATTCTTTCTCTGTGCCCCGCTCTTTAACCTCCGAGGGGCACTTGGCGAGCTGCCTTCAGCCGCTCATCTCATAGCGGCAGACGCCTCGCTATCGGTCGTAAGATGTTGCTGTGCTTTCATCATGTCCACCTGGCGACGGGAATTGCCTGCGGGCTGGTGATGAGCAGCGCGCGTGATGAACGTCAGCAATGTTGTCGCTCCGTAGAGGCTGCCTTAATCATGGTAGGGGGCCCATTTCGGAATGCCTGAACCTGTTTCCCACAAGCTTTCGCTCCAGCTCTCTCCCCCAACTGCGCGCTTGAACCCTGCCCTCGAAAGCGCGACGTTTCCCTTCATGCGCATTCTGATCGTCGAGGACGAGCCCGCCATTGCCGACACGCTGATCTACGCGCTCAGGACCGAGCGTTTCGAGGTCACGCACGCGCTGACCGGCGGGGATGCGCTGGAGGAGTTCCGCAGGCAGGCCTTCGATTTCGTGATCCTCGACATCGGCCTGCCGGACATGAGCGGGCTCGAGCTGTGCAAGGCGATGCGCGAATGCGCCCGCACGCCGATTCTGTTCCTCACCGCCCGCGATGCGGAGCTCGACCGCATCCTCGG
>CBFGOB010000099.1:0-8641 GCA_965650215.1 uncultured bacterium
CCGACAACAAGGGCCGCAGCGGCTCCGGCCTTGCCTTCACGCTTGGCGAGGGCAACGACCTCGTGTGCCGCGCGGCGGAGTTCTATGCCTCCCGGCTGCAAGGCCGCGACATCGAGGACATCATGGCCAACTTCGGCACGCTGCAGAAGGAAATGGCCGACGAACAGCAGTTCCGCTGGCTTGGACCGCACAAGGGCGTGGTGCAACTCGCCCTCGCCTCGGTCACCAACGCCTGCTGGGACCTGTGGGCGAAAACCCGCGGCCTGCCGCTGTGGAAACTGCTGCTGGATCTCAGCCCCTCACAAGTCGCCGCAACCCTCGATCTTTCCTATCTCGAAGACGTGCTCACGCACGGACAGGCGATCGATTTGCTAACAATTCCCATCGCCACCCGCGCCTCGCGCGAAGGCATCCTCACCGCCGGCTATCCCGGCTACGATACCTCGGTCGGCTGGTTCAATTACAGCGACGAACAGGTCCGCGAAAACTGCAAGCGCGCGATGGACGCCGGCTTCACCGCGATGAAACTCAAGGTCGGATCCAAAGACCCGGAACGCGACCTGCGCCGCGCCCGCATCGTGCGCGAGGTTGCAGGATCCGATGCCCGCATCATGGTCGATGCCAACCAGCAATGGACCCTCCCGCAAGCGCTCGACATCTGCGCGCGCCTGAAGGAAATCAATCCTTACTGGATCGAAGAACCCACCCATCCGGACGACATCCTCGGCCACAAGACCCTCGCCGAGGCGATTGCACCCGTCAAACTCGCACTCGGAGAACACGTTCCAAACCGCATCATCTTCAAAAACTACCTCCAGACCCAATGCGCCGGATTCATCCAGGTCGATGCCGTGCGCGTTGCCGGGGTGAGTGAATTCCTCGCCGTGAGCCTGATGTGCAAGTCGTTCGGTGTCCCCGTCGTCCCCCACGTCGGCGACATGGGCCAGCTCCACCAGCACCTTGTGCTCTTCAACCACATCGGCCTCGACCTGCCGGCGATCTTCCTCGAACACATTCCGCACCTTCGCCAGCACTTCGTGCACCCTGTCCGCGTCGAAGGCGGCGTCTACCGCACCCCGCAGGAGATCGGCGCCTCTTGCGACTTGCTCCCCACCCACAACGCCCGCCCATGAAACCATTCCGCAAGGGCCTTGCATGGCTTTGCTTCGCCATCGCCACCTCCGCAGCGGCGCAAGCCGGAGGCACCGATCCGGTTTCCATCAACGATGTGATCTGGACCACACCCGGAAAGAATGCCTCCGACTCCATGCCCCTCGGCAATGGCGCCCTGGGGATCAATCTCTGGGTCGAGGAAAACGGCGATCTCTTGTTCTATCTGGGACGCAACGACAGCCTCAGCGAAGTCTCGCAGCTCTGCAAGGTCGGCAAGGTCCGCATCTCACTTTCGCCGAACCCGTTTCTAGCAGGCACTTCCTTCCGGCAGCACCTCAAGTTGCGCGACGGCGTCTGCGAAATCACCGCAGGCACTCCCGGCAGCGAGGTCCGTCTCAAGGTGTTCGTCGATTCGGCGTCACCGGTGGTCCACGTGATGGGACATTCCGATCAGGCGCTTGCCGTCACCGCCAAAGTGGAAAGCTGGCGCACGGAACCCCAACAGGTTCCCGATGAGTCCGCATGGACCCTCGCCAAAGGCCCGCACCAACTCGTGCAGTCTGCCGATGCGTTTCCCAAAGCCGGGAAACATTCGGTGACCTGGTATCACCGCAATGGGAGCGCCTTCGCGTTCGAGGAAACCGTGCGCGTGCAATCGTTGGAATCCATTCGCGGAACCTTGAAGGATCCTCTGCTCAACCGGACTTTCGGCGGCTGGGTCACGGGGGCGGACTTCGAGTCGACCGATGACCGCACCCTTGCCACGCCGAAACCGCTTGGGGAATTCCATCTGCGCGTGGCCAGTCCCTGCGAACAAACACCCACTGCGGAGGCTTGGTTGGAATCCGCCGAATCCATCGCCAATGCAGCGGAGGATGGCACGGCCGCACTTGCCCGCACGACCGCTTTCTGGCGTGCGTTCTGGGAGCGCTCTTGGGTGAGCTCCCCCATCGGCCCCGCGACCGGACTGGATGCCAAAGCCATCGAGTCCCTCTCTCCCACCGGCACGACACGCCATGGGCTTTTCCGCGGGCAGTCCAACGTATCAGCTGAGATCGGCAGCATGACGGTGGGCAAGGCGCATACACTCCAACGCTACATGCAGGCCTGTGCCGGACGCTCGGTTTTCCCGATCAAGTTCAACGGCAGCATATTCACCGTCGAGCCCGATCCCCTCGGCATCAAGGGCAATCCCGACTGGCGGCGCTGGGGTGATTGCCACTGGTGGCAGAATGTTCGAATGCCTTACCACGCCATGCAGGCCGCGGGCGACTTCGACCTGATGATGCCGCTCTTCGACACCTTCGAGAGCATCCGTCCCTTCGCCGAAGCGCGGGCAAAGCTCTACCACAACGTCGAAGGCTGTTATTTCGCAGAAACGATGACCGTCTGGGGCACTTACGCCAACCGGGATTACGGCTGGGATCGCACGGGCAAGCACCCCAAGGACGTGGACTGCAAGTATTGGCGCTTCGCCTGGAACCAGGGGCTCGAATTGGTGGGTTTGATGCTCGATTATTACGAACACACCGAAGACCGGGTCTTCCTCGAAAACCGGCTCCTGCCGATGGCGACCTCGGTGTTGAAATACTTCGACACCCGTTTCCGCAAGGACGCCGATGGCCGCATCGTTCTCGATCCCACGCAGTCGGTGGAAACCTACTGGTTCGATGTGATCAACGATACGCCCAGCGTTGCCGGACTGATCGACCTGAGCACCCGGCTCTGCGCCTTGCCGGAAAGCCTGATGTCTCCCGATCAACAGAAGTTCTTCACCCACATGAAGGAGGCCGCGCCGGTGATTCCCATCGAAGACGCACAACTCGGGGGCAAGACCGTGCGCCGCATCGGAGTGGCGCAGAAATACAATCCGAAGCGCTCGAATGTGGAAAACCCCGAGTTGTTTCCGGTCTGGCCGTTCCGCATCTTCGGTCTCGAGCGCCCGATGCTGGAGGAGGCGCGCAATGCCTATCAACTTCGCGGCAGCCACAACGACGTCGGCTGGGGTTACGACGGCAATGCGGCACCTCTGCTGGGAATGACCGACGAGGCCGCGCGCATCCTCAAGGTGAAGATGGCCAACTCCAACGCTTCCTACCGCTGGCCCGCGTCCTGGGGGCCGAATTTCGACTGGCTGCCCGACCAATGCCACGGCGGCAACCTGATGGCCGCCATCAATTACATGCTGATCCAGCATTCCGGCGACAAGATCCTGCTGCTACCCGCATGGCCCAAGGATTGGGACGTGTCGTTCAAACTCCATGCCCCGCGCCAGACCACCGTCGAGGCCGTGTATCGCGGCGGAAAACTCGAAACACTCGAAGTTCTGCCCCGTAAAAGGCGCAAGGACATCACGCTCCCTGCGGGAATCGAGGCCCCCTGACCCTCTGGAATTTCGTACCTCAAGCCGCTTGCCCGGATCCACCCCATGCTCCAGCATTGATTCCGATGTCATCCCCAGCACCCACCATCAACGGCATCTTCGTTCCGAACATCGTCCCCTACGATGCCAAGGGACGCATCGATGAGGAGGAACTGCGCCGCATCATCCGCTGGCTCGGCGACAAGGGCGTCACCGGATTCTACCCGAACGGCAGCATGGGCGAGTTCATCCGCCTCAGCTACGAGGAACGCCGCACCGTGGTGCGCATCGTCAGCGAAGAGGCGAAGGGCCGCCCGATCCTCGCCGGTGCCGCGGAGGCGAACATCGAACTGGTGCTCGAAATGTGCAAATACTGCGCCGACCTCGGCTGCCGCGCGGTGTCGATCACCGGTCCCTATTACTACAAACTCACCCAGGAGAGCATCGAGGCCTACTTCCGCGAACTCGCCGCCAAGTCGCCGATCGACATCGTGGTCTACAACATCCCGGTCTTCGCCAATGAGATCTCGCTGCCGGTGTTGGAGCGCCTGGCACTGGATTGCCCGCGCATCGTCGGCACCAAGGACACGTCGAAGGACATGGGCCGCTTCCAGCAAACCCTCCACACGATCAAGCGCCAACGGCCGGATTTCTCGGTACTGATCGGCTGGGAAGAACTCCTCTGCACCGGACTCTTCATGGGCGCGGACGGCGGCACGCTCTCGAGCGCCGGAGTGGTGCCCGAGGTGGTGATGAGCCTCTACCAGAACGCACGCGCCGGCAACTGGGAGAAGGCGAAACAGATCCAGTTCGAGCTGCTCGATCTCTTCTCGCTGATGGTCAACGCCCCGAACTTCCCCGAAGGCTTCCGCACCGGCTACGAACTCCGCGGATTCAAGGCCGGCAGCGCCCGCTTCCCGCTCTCGCAAGCCGAACAGGGACTGATCGCCGGGATGCGGACCAAGCTCGCCTGCGTGCTTGCCGGTTGCGGATTCCAGGAAGCCGCCGGCGAATGCAGCAGCGGCACAAAACACCAGCCGGGATTGGATGTGAATTCCATCGTCGAGGCGGTACTCAGGAACATCGAAGCCTCCCGCCCCCGCTGACCGCACATGCAGGCCCTCGGATTCATCGAAGCCCCCTTCCTCAGCATCTCCGCCATGCTGGCGCAGGAGGCCGCCAATGCCGCGGATGTGCGGATTCTCGGCTTCGAAGCCACCGGCAACGAAAACATCCTGATCCGCCTCGCGGGCGCGGTTTCGCAAGTCCGCGCCGCGCTCGATGCCGCCGATACCCTCGCGCCGAAACTCGGCGTAGAATCGATCATCACCGGCGCCATCCCCCGGCCGGCCGACGGCCTGGGGCCGATGATCCACTTTCCCAATGCCACCAATCCGCTCTATGGCGGTCGCGACCAACTGCTTCCCACCGACTACCCCGCAAGCCCCACCCCATCCACGCCCATGAAACCACAAGCCCTCGGAATTCTCGAAACCCAAGGCCTCACCGCCATCCTCGAAGCCACGGACGCGATGCTCAAGGCCGCCGATGTCAAACTCGTCGGCAAGGAGAAAATCGGCGCCGCCTACGTGACCGTCGTCGTGAGCGGCAACGTCGCCGCCGTTTCCGCCGCCATCGAAGCCGGCAAACAGGCGGTCGGACCGCTGGGCAAGGTGATCGCCGCACACGTCATCGCCCGCCCGCATGACGAACTGGCCGCATTGCTGCCGAAGTAACCGGCGCATCCGCGCGCAGCGCTGGAAATTCATATATATTATAAATAACTGTTGTTATTTATAATATATTTTCATCATGATGGCTTCACCAAGCCCCATGAGAGCCTCATTCCCCTGCCTGTTGGCGATCTGCTTCGCCATCTCCTCCCTGACCACCCGCGCAGCGACCATCGCCCACTGGAACTTCAACGCGCTCTCGACCGCCAGCGCGGCCACGCCCGGCTCGGGCACCGTGCCCACCACCCTCAGCGCCAGCCTCGGCAGCGGAACCCTGGTCCTCAGCTCCTGGGCGGGCACGGTCGATGACTTCGCGGGCAGCAGCCTCAACGCCCAGCCCGGTGACGCCGCCGGCGCGTCGCTCAGCCTGATCGCCGCCAGCGGCAGCCCCTACCCGGGCAACGGCAGCTCGATCCTCCTCGAATTCTCGATGCTGCAGTGGCGCGACCCCGTCCTCAGCTTCGCCACCCAGGGGACGGCCACCGGATTCAACTCGAACCAGGTCGCCTGGTCGCTCAATGGCAGCGACTTCACCGACTTCGGCGCGGCATACAGCCCGTCCGCCTCCTACAGCCTGCAGTCCTTCGACCTGTCCGCCGTCGACAGCCTCGACGGCGCCGCCACCGCCTACCTCCGCATCACCTTCGACGGGGCCACCGGCGCGAGCGGCAACAACCGCATCGACAACCTCACGCTCTCGGCGATCCCGGAGCCGTCGATCCTCTGCTTGCTGCCGGGCGGAGCCGGAATGCTTCTCCTGCGCCGCCGCAGGCGGAAAACAGCGACGGTCATAGACCGCCGCTACATTCAACCTTGAAACATGAACTCGGGATGCGAAGCATCCCCCCCATGTCCGTCCGCACCCGCTTTGCACCCTCCCCCACCGGCTACCTCCACGTCGGGGGTGCCCGCACCGCCCTCTTCAACTGGCTCTATGCCCGCCACCACGGCGGATCCTTCGTGCTGCGCGTCGAGGACACCGACAAGGCACGCAACACCGACGAGGCGCGCCAGGCGATCTTCGACGGCATGAGCTGGCTCGGACTCGATTGGGACGAGGGCCCCGGCAAGGGCGGAAATCACGGGCCGTATTTCCAAAGCGAGCGCCTCGCGATCTACGACGCCTGGTTCGAGAAACTCGTCGCCGCCGGCCGCGTCTATGCGTGCGACGGCGCCTGGCGCTTCCGCTTCGATCGCAAACCGGTCACGATGAACGACCTCGTCTGCGGCGAAGTCACGATCGACTACCGCGACGAATCGAACACCCCCGACATGGTGATCAAGCGCTCGGACGGTTCCTACGTCTTCCACTTCGTCAACGTGGTCGATGACCTCGAAATGCGGATCTCCCACGTGATCCGCGGCGAGGACCACCTGATGAACACCCCGAAGCACCTGCAGCTCATCGAGGCCTTCGGCTGCACGCCGCCGCAATACGCGCACATCCCGCTCATCCTCAATCCCGACGGCTCGAAGATGTCGAAGCGCGACGCCGGTGCCGCCGTCGGCGACTACCCGCGCCAGGGATTCCTTCCGCAAGCGGTCGTGAATTTCATCGCCCTGCTCGGCTGGAATCCGAAAACCGAGGAGGAAATCTTCAGCCTGCAGGAACTCGTCGCGCGCTTCTCGATCGAACACATCAACCGCGCCCCCGCACGCTTCGACCTCGAAAAATGCAAGTGGGTGAACCAGCAGCACCTCGCGAAACTCGACCTGGAATCCTTTGCCACCGCCGCCCGGCCCTTTGTCGAAGAGAAAGGCCTGCCGATCCCCGACCACTTCAACACCATCGCCGCCGCCGTGAAGGACAAGGTCCGCCTGCTCGGCGAAGTGCCCGGCGCGATCGATTTCATCCTCCAGGACAGCTTCGACCTCGACGCCGAAGCCGTCGGGAAAGTGAAGAAAAACGCAGCCGCCCCCGAACTGCTGCAAGCCCTGGCCGACGATCTCGCCCGGCTCGACAGCTGGTCCTCTGCCGCGGCCAAGGAACGGCTCGGCGAAGTCGCCACCCGCCACGGCAGCAAAGCCGGCGCACTGATGTTCCCACTGCGCGTCGCCCTCTCCGGCCGCGCCCACGGACCCGACCTCGGCGACCTGCTCGACCTGCTCGGCAAGGACCGCTGCGTCGAGCGCATCACCCGCTTCGCCACCCTGCTCCACGCCTGACCCCGCCCGCCATGAAAGCCGTTTCCACTTTTGCCGACCTGGTTTCGCGCGAGGTCCTCGACGCCGGTGCTTCACAGCCCGCGAAACTCGCCGTCATCGGCATGCCCGTCTCCCACTCCGCATCCCCCAAAATGCATCAGGCGGCGATCGACGAACTCGGGATCGACGCCCGCTACATCCGCCTCGAACTCCACCCGGAGGAATTCGAAGCCGGCCTGCGCCGCCTCGAGGAACTCGGCTTCATCGGCTGCAACGTGACCGTGCCGCACAAATTCGCCGCCCTCGCGGCCTGCGACGAGGTCGACCCCTCCGCACAGGCACTCGGCAGCGTCAACACGATCCGCTTCGATCCCGATGCGGTCCGCGGCTTCAACACCGACGGACCCGGCTTTGCCGAGGCGATCCGCGAGTCCTTCGGCCGCGAGCTCTCCTCACTCAAAGTCGCCATCGCCGGGGCCGCAGGCGGTGCCGGTCAGGCGATCGCCACCCAATGCCTGCTCTCCGGGGTCAGACAGCTGGTGCTCATCAACCGCTCCACCGACAAACTCGCACCACTCGTCGAACGCCTGCAACAGAGCCATCCGGAGGCCCACCTGATCCCCCTCGGCCTCGATGCCCCGGAACTGCAGGCGCACTGCCTCGACAGCGACCTGATCGTCAACACCTCGTCGCTCGGCCTCAAGCACAGCGACCCCTCGATCCTTCCCGAGGACTGCCTGAGGGTCAGCCACCTTGTCTACGACACGATCTATCAACCCGTCATCACCCCCCTGCTCAAGCTCGCCCACCACAAGGGCTGCCGCACCGACAATGGCCTCTCGATGCTGCTCCACCAGGGAGCTCTCGCCTTCCAACTCTGGTTCCCCCGAACCCACCCGCTCGAAGTCATGCGCGAGGCGCTGGGTTGAGGAACATGGCGCCAGCGATGGGCGCATCGCATCCCAGGAGCATTGCATTCCATTCTGTAGCCGATGGAGTGGGGAATTGAAAACGGATGGTTTCCCAGCAAGTCCAAAGGTTAGACGCCCTGGCCGGGACACGCCACGAAATCATCCCACCCCAGCGTCCGCACGTTTTCTCAAGATGCTCTAGAAGTCATCCCATCCACACTGGATGGGCTTGCGCCGGCGAATCTTGCCAATCAGGCAAGGCGCAACGAGGGAGTGGTGGAGCCACCATGACCGAGGCGCAACGCAGCTTGATTGCAACAGTCGCGGAGCCCGCAGGGTTGGCCTGCAAGCACGGCGCAGCCCATCCAGTGTGGATG
>CBFGOB010000100.1:0-8594 GCA_965650215.1 uncultured bacterium
TAATTCATCCCCCGAAGCCGGCGTACCGGAAAGTCCCAGCAGTTCAACCGGAGTTGACGGGCCGGCGCTATCCAGTTGCTGACCGGTTTCGTTAAACAAGGCACGAACCCGGCCATATTCCTGACCGACGACCACAATGTCACCTTTGTTCAGCGTACCACGCTGGACCAGCACGGTAATGACCGTACCACGGCCTTTATCAAGCCGTGATTCAACGACCGTACCGTGGGCAGGCCCCTGGACCGGCGCTTTTAATTCCATCACTTCAGCTTGCAGCGAAATGGCATCAAGCAAGTCTTCAATGCCGTCACCGGTCAGTGCCGATACCGGCACAAACTGCACATCACCGCCCCAGCCCTGGGCTCGAAGGCCTGAAGGTCACGACGGTGGAACCGGACCGGGCCCACTCGGCCCTCAGTTCCGATCTGGCAGCGGTGCTGTGGGCCGCACCGCTTCCGTCGGGTCCGGCGGCGCTTGCGCTGCAACGGTTTCTGTCCTCCGGAGGACAGGTGATGTTTCTTCCGTCCGGTGATGCCACGGCGACAAAATTCCTCGACCTCGAATGGTCGGAGCCGAGCGAGGCGGAGGCCGGCAAATTTTTCATTCTCGGCGACTGGAATCATGACGACAGCCTCTTGCGAGACGGCCTCGACGGAGCACCACTGGCGGCGAACCGTCTCAAAGCCATCCGCAGGCAGGTTCCGCTCGGGGAATTGACGGCCCTGGCACGCTGGGAAGACGGTGAGCCGGCACTGGCCCGGCGCATCGTCGATGCGGGAACCGTCTGGTTCCTGGGCTCAATTCCAGATTACACCTGGTCGAACCTCGGGGATGCGGATGTCCTGCTGCCCGCCGTGCAGCGCATGCTCTTTGCCGGTGCGCAGCGCTTCGACCAGGCCTACCAAACCTCGTTGGGCAGCGAATCCAACCGCTTGCTTGGCAATGGCCCGCAGCGGCGTGTCGACAGCTACCAGGCACCCAAGGCCGGCAACCTGCTCCACGAAGCAGGCATCTTCGAGCAGGAGGGCCGCTTGCTGGCCGTCAACCGGCCGGCCGCCGAAGACGTGCCGGACATCCTCACCGAGGACGAGCTGTTCGCGATCCTGGAGGGCACCCGCTACACCCACTTCGGCCAGTCGGCGCAAACCGATGACCCGTCGATTTCCCATGACCTGTGGCGCGCCTTCATGATCGCCGCGCTCCTGTTTCTACTGGCGGAGGCCTGCCTCTGCCTGCCGAAAAAATCAGCGGTCGAAGTACTGCTGCCGACAGCCAAGGTCTGAGCCCAACTCCCGCCCATATCACCGTGCTCCACCTCAATCCCACACCCCTGAGCCTCTGGATCGGCATTATCAGCCTGATCGGGATCGGGACGCTGTCGGTGAAGATCTGGCAACGCAGCCCGCATCCGGGAAGAACGGCCCTGCTGGAATCGCTGCGCGTCATCCTGGCAATCGTGCTGGTGCTGCTGACCTGGCAGCCGGAATGGCTGACCCTGACCCATCCCGACACCAAGCCGCGGATCGCCATCCTGCATGACCGTTCCAAATCGATGACCACCATCGATGCCGCGTTGCCCGCCAATTCCGGGGCGGAGGCGTCACTGGTCAGCCGCGCCGAGTGGGTCGACCAGGCCCTGGCCTCCGACCTGTGGTTGCCGCTGGAAGCGAACGGGGCGAACGAGTTGCGGCCAATCCCCTTCGCCACGCCCGATCCGGAAAAACCGGCGCTTTCCGGCACTGATTTGGATCAGGCACTGACCGACGTACTCAACGACACCGATCACCTGCGGGCCGTCGTGCTGTTCAGCGATGGCGACTACAACCTCGGCCAGCCGCCGGTGGCCGCAGCACAAAAGATGCGGCTCAGGGGCGTCCCCTTGTTCCCGATTGCCGTCGGCAGCCCGACGCGGCTGCCCGATCTCGACCTGCTTTCGGTGACCGCACCCAGCTATGGGGTGGTGGGGGAAAAGGTGCAGATTCCGTTTGCCATCCGCTCCTCGCTCGACCGCCAGGTGCGCACCATCGTGCGGCTGCGCGACAAGAACGGCCGCGAAGCAACCAAGGACATCGTACTGCCACCGAAGCTTGAAACCTACGGGTCGATCCTCTGGCAACTCGACCAGGAGGGCAGTTCGACCCTCGAGCTTTCCCTCCCCCTGGCGGATGGCGAACTCGTGGCGACAAACAACCAACGCGAATTCGTCATCGCCGGACGGCCGGAGAAAATCAAAGTCCTCGTGATTGAGACCCTGCCGCGCTGGGAATACCGCTTCCTGCGCAACGCGCTCTCGCGCGACCCGGGCGTCGAGCTTTCCTGCCTCCTGTTCCACCCCCAGCTCGGCCTCGGCGATGGCACCGACTACATCCAGGCCTTCCCGGAAAAACTCGAGGAACTCTCGAAATACGATGTGGTGTTTATCGGCGACGTCGGCATCGGCAAGGGTCAGCTGACCAAGGAACAATGCGCGCTGATCCGCGGGCTCGTCGAAAACCAGGCATCGGGGGTCGTGTTCCTGCCGGGGCCGCAAGGCAACCAATTCTCGCTGCTCGACAGCGGGCTTTCCGACCTGATGCCGGTGATCCTCGACGACGGCATGAAGCGCGGACTGACCGAGTCGATCCCGGCACCGCTGATGCTCACCACCGAAGGCCGCGCATCCCTCCTGACGATGCTCGGCGAGAACGAGGAGGAGAATCCCGAAATCTGGAAGCGCTTGCCCGGGTTTTATTGGCATGCTCCCGTGATCAAATCCAAGGCCGGCACCGAGGTGCTCGCCGTGCATGGCAACCGGCGCGGCAAGTTCGGACCGATTCCGTTGTTGGTCACCAAGCAGGCCGGCAGCGGCAAGGTGTTGTTTATGGGCATCGACTCCGCCTGGCGCTGGCGGCGCGGAGTCGAGGACCTCTATCACTACCGCTTCTGGGGACAAGTGGCGCGCTGGATGTCCTATCAGCGCAACATGGCCGCAGGCCAGCGCGTGAGGGTCTTCTTCACTCCCGAGCGGCCGGAGCCGGGATCGGTCGTCACCCTTCACGCGAATGCCTTCGACCGCAACGGGGCACCACTGCAGGACGGCACCGTCACGGTCGACCTCAGCTCGCCCGACGGGCGGGTCCAACGGCTCGAACTCCAAAAAAGCGAATCGGCATGGGGAGCCTTCAGCGGCCGCTTCCGCGTCGACCTCCCGGGCACATGGAACATCCGCGCGATGGTCGGTGGCGAGGAAAACGAAGCGCTGGAAACCACCTTGCTCGCCCAAGGGATCGAAATCGAAAAGACCGGCCAGCCTGCACGGCCGGAAGTCCTTGAGGAGATGGCGAAAGTCGCACGCGGACGCCTGATCCAGCCGGATCAGATCGCGGACCTGGTCAAGGACATCAAGGCCCTTCCCGAACCGCGGGCACTCGAACGACGCATCCCGCTCTGGTCGAACTGGGCGGTGCTCGCCGCCACCATCAGCCTGCTCGGCATTTTCTGGATTGGCCGCAAGTGGAATGGCGCGTTTTGAGGACCGCCGCTTTCATCGGACCGCGAGCTTGAGCTCGCCCCGGGAGCAGAGGATTCGGACCTGGATGCGGCCAGCCAGTCGGAGCGAACTGAAACTCGCGGTCCATGGATGCCCATGACACGGCCGCCACCCCCCTCAAGCTTCCAATGCCCGCTTGAGGAAAGGTGCGGTCTGCGAGGACTTGGATTTCACAATCTGCTCCGGCGACCCTTGCGCCACCACGCGCCCGCCGCGCTCACCGGCCTCGGGCCCGAGATCGAGAATCCAGTCCGCCTCGGCGGCCACGGCCATGTGATGCTCGATGACAACCACCGTATGCCCCTCGTCGACCATCCGGTGCAGGACATCGATCAACCTGCGGATGTCCTCATGGTGCAGGCCCACCGTCGGCTCCTCGATCAGATAGAGATTGCGTTTTTTGAGCGTCGCGGACTGCAGGCCCGCCTTGGCGCCGCGTCCGCGGATCAACTCGGAGACGAGTTTGATCCGCTGGGCTTCGCCACCCGAGAGCGTCGGCGACGGCTGGCCGAGCTGCAGGTAACCGAGGCCGGTGTCGGCCATCAGCCTCAGCGGTGCGGCGATCCGCGGCTGGGATTCGAAAAACCCGGCCGCCTCGTCGATAGTCATTTCGAGCACCTCGCCGATGCTCTTGCCACGGAAGCGGACCTCGAGGGTCGAAGGGGTGTAGCGCATGCCCATGCAAGCCTCGCAATGCACCCAGGTGGCGGGCAGGAAATCCATCTCGAGTTTGACGCGGCCGTTGCCCTTGCAGTCCGGACAGCGCCCGCCCTCGGTGTTGAATGAAAACCGCGAAGCGTCGAAGCCGCGCATCCGGGCGTCCGGAAGCTGGGCGAAGAGCGTGCGGATCGCATCAAAGACCTTGACGTAGGTAGCCGGGCAGGAACGCGAGGTTTTGCCGATCGGCGCCTGATCGACTTCATAACAAGCCTTGATCGCGGCGAAGCCCGAGGCCGCGCGATAAGGCTTGCGTCCTTTGGCCGCGCGTGCCGCGGCGGCGATGCATTCGTGCATCAGGGTCGATTTGCCGGATCCCGATATCCCGGTCAATACGGTCAGGCGGCCGACAGGAATGCGGGCGTCGATTTGCTTGAGGTTGTTCGCCACACAACCGGAAACCTCGAGGAAGGGATGGGCCTTGGCCACCGGACGGCGCGCGCCGCGCGTCGGATGCCGGAGCGATTCATGCAAGGCGCGCAGGGTCGGCGACGGGGAATCGGCGAACTTCGCCCACTGCCGGGCGCTTTTGAATTTCGGCACGGGCCCCTGATAGACCACTTCACCCCCAAGCCTGCCGGCACCGGGACCGAGGTCGATGAGATGGTCGGCGGCCTCGATCGTCTCTTCGTCGTGTTCGACGATCACCAGCGAATTCCCGTGATCACGGAGCTCGCTGAGCGTGCGCAACAGGGCCGCATTGTCGCGCGGATGAAGTCCGATTGTCGGCTCGTCGAGCACGTAGAGCACGCCGCGGAGGTTCGATCCGAGCTGGGCGGCCAGGCGGATGCGCTGCGACTCGCCACCCGAGAGGGTGTTTCCGGAGCGGTTGAGCTGCAGGTAGCCGAGGCCGACCTCGCGCAGGAACGCAAGCCGCTGGCGGATCTCCGGAATGATGTCGCGAGCAATCAGCGCCTCACGCTTCCCTCCAAAGCGCAGCTGCTTGAAATGCTCGAAAACCCGGTCGATGGACATGCCCGCGAGATCCGCGACCGGCATGCCATCCAACTGCACCGCCGACGCCAGTGGATTGAGCCGCGAACCCTGGCAAGCCGCACAATCGACCAACTCGTCGTCATCCATCCGCTCGATGGCCCGGTCCGCATCCAGCTCGGCCGCAAGCACCGAATCGTGCTGCGACAGATCGAGCCGCTGGCGGCGCTTGGGAACGCGGCCGTGGCCCCGGCATACGGGGCACCAGCCGTGCGGGGAGTTGAACGAAAACAAGCGGGGATCGAGGGCATCGCAGGATTTGCCGCAGGACGGGCAGCTCGACTGCGTCGACAGCAGCAGCCACTTGCCGGCGGCGCTGTGGAGCTTGAGCACTCCCCTGCCGATCCCGAGGGCACGTTCGATGTGCAGCGGAAGGTCACGCGCAGAGGAGGAATTGCAGCAGGCCACCTCGACATCGATGTCATGTTCCTGGAAACGGGTCAGGCGCTTGAAGCCCTCGGCCTGCATGAAGACGCCGTCGACGAACAGGCGGCTGAACCCCTGCTTGAGCGCCCACTCGGCGACTTCGGTATGATAGCCCTTGCGGCCGCGGATGACCGGGGCGAACAGGCGTACCGGCCCGGATTTCAGATGCCTGCGGATCGCATTCTCGATCGAGGCGAGCGACTGTTTCTCCACCGGCACGCGGCAATCCGGACAATGCAGCGTCCCCAGCTTGGCGTAGAGCAGACGCACGAAATTCCAGATCTCGGTGACCGTCGCCACCGTCGACTTCGCGCCACCTTGGGAGATCCGCTGCTCGATCGCGACCGTCGGCGGAAGCCCTTGCAGCTGGTCAAACTCCGGCTTCTCAAGCTGCTCGGCAAACTGACGCGCGTAGGTCGACATCGAATCCAGGAAGCGCCGCTGGCCTTCGGCAAAGAGGATGTCGAAGGCGAGGGTCGACTTGCCGGACCCGGACAGGCCGGAGATCACCACCATTTGCCCGCGCGGAATATCGACCGACACGTTCTTGAGATTGTGATGACGGGCACCGCGCAGCGAGATGCACGAAGGCATGCGCAGCGGCTTGGCGGCATGCGCCATGACTCTGCGCGCGGCGGGCCCCAGCACACGCGCGAGCAGGGCTCCCGTGGGCGTCTTGAGCCCGGCGATGGCTTCAGGCGGACCCTCGCCCACCAGCCTTCCCCCTCCCTCACCGGCCTCGGGCCCCAGATCCAGAATCCAGTCCGCCGAACGGATCACCTCGGTGTTGTGTTCGATCACCAGCACGCTGTGTCCGCGATCCACGAGTTGTTGAAACACGCCGAGCAGGCGTTCGATGTCGCTGAAATGCAAACCGGTCGTCGGCTCGTCGAGGATCAGCAAACGGTGGTCGCGACCCTCGGCACCCTCCTGCAGCAACTTGCACACCTTGAGACGCTGCGACTCGCCGCCCGAAAGGGTGTTGAGCGGTTGGCCCAATTTCAAATACCCCAGACCCACCTCGATCATCGGTTCGAGAACCTCGGCGATCTGCGCAAAGCAGCGCTTGTCCCTGGCGTTGGCCGCGTTGCCGGACGCATAGCGTGCGGCAGCCTCCGACACGGTGAGATCGAGGACATCGGCGATCGAGAGGCCATCGCAGCGGTATTCCAGGGTCGATGCCTTGTAGCGTTTGCCATTGCAGTCCGGGCAAGTGACGTAGAGATCGGATAGAAACTGCATGTCGACCTTC
This sequence comes from uncultured bacterium, assembly GCA_965650215.1. Lineage (GTDB taxonomy): Bacteria > Verrucomicrobiota > Verrucomicrobiia > Verrucomicrobiales > Akkermansiaceae > Luteolibacter. The sequence goes on from CBFGOB010000100.1 coordinate 6,918, forward strand.
TCGTAGCCGTTGCCCGCACAGCGGTCGCAACGCCCCTCGCCGGCGTTGAACGAGAAAAAGCCCGGCTTCAATCCCGCCGCCCGCGCCTCGGGAGTCTCGCAGAACAGCTGGCGGATCGGATCGAAGGCACCGAGGTAGAGCGCGGGCGTCGATCGCGGCGTCCGGGCCACCGCCGATTGATCAACCAATTCGACCCGGGTCAGGTGCTGGCTTCCCTTCAGCTCGCGGATCGGCGCCGCCTCACCCTCCGGCTGCTGGCCGAGCTTGCGGGCGAGATTCTGATAGATCACGTCGTGGGCGAGCGTCGATTTCCCCGAACCCGACACCCCGGTGATGCAAACCAAGAGGCCCAGCGGCACATCGACATCGAGCTTCCGGAGATTGTGGCGGCTGGCACCGCGGAACGACAGGAGCTTGGCCGTCGGCTGACGGCGCTTCGCCGGCAGGGGAATCGACCTGCGCCCGTCCAGCCAGGGCAAGGTCCCTTCCAACTTGCCCGCCTTCGCCGCCGCAAGCGACTTCCTGTCGGCCGGACCGGCATAGATGATCTCCCCACCGTGCTGCCCCGCGCCGGGGCCGAGGTCGACGAGATGGTCCGCCGCCTGCATCACCGCCTGTTCGTGCTCGACCACCACCAGCGTGTTGCCGATGTCGCGCAAACGGTGCATGACGCCCACCAGCCGCTCGATGTCGCGCGCATGCAATCCCACCGTCGGTTCATCGAGCACAAACAGGGTTCCGGTGAGCGAGGCGCCGAGACAGGTCGTGAGATTCACCCTCTCGATCTCTCCCCCCGAAAGCGTCCGCGTCGGGCGGTCCAGCGTCAGGTACCCCAAACCCACCTGGTCCAGATAACCGAGCCGCGAGCGCAGTTCGTTGAGGACCAGATGCAGGGTTGGATCCTTTTTCGGCGATCCCTGGCCATACCGTTCAAGGAGCCCGTCGAAAACCGGCAGCAGTTCCGATACCGGCAGTTGCCAGAGATCCGGCAGGGTCTTGCCATCGATGCGGAAACACAGGGCTTCCGGCTGAAGCCGCCTGCCGCGGCAGCGGGCACAAGCGGTGTAGGAACGGTAGCGCGAGAGGAAGACGCGGATGTGCATCTTGTAAGCCTTGCTCTCCAACCAATCGAAGTAGCCCTTGACCCCATACCACTCGCCGGCACGCCAAGCGGCCTCGAGCGCCTCCAGACCGGCGCCCGCCTTTCCGACATCGCCATAATAAATCCACTCCTGCTCATCCACGGCGAGATCCTCCCAGGGAATGCGCACATCGATCCCTCGCTCCTTGCAAGCACGGAGCAGATCGCGCTGGCATTCCTCGCCGCGCTCGCCTTGGAAGGGCTTGATCGCTCCCTGCGCGATCGACAGCGAAGGATCCGGCACGGCTTTGTCGAGATCGATGCCGATCACCCGCCCGAAGCCCCTGCATTCCGGACACGCGCCCAAGGGCGAATTGAACGAGAACAACGCCGGGGTCGGCGGACGCAGCGAAAATCCGGTGCGGGGGTTCGTCCACGCATTGGAAAACACCTTCGAGGCATGCCCATCCGCATCGTGCACCGCCACCTGCCCCTTGCCCAAGCGGAAGGCGGCCTCCAGGGACTCGATCAAACGCAACGAGGAACGAGCGCCCAGGGTCAGGCGGTCCTGCACGACCTCGACCTGCGCCAGGCCT
>CBFGOB010000101.1:0-8548 GCA_965650215.1 uncultured bacterium
TTTCGGCGGCGAGGCGCTCGCGGTGGCGGGGCATGTCGCAGACCAGCCAGAGGCGCTTGGCGCCGCGGTCCATGGCGGCCTCGCGGACGAGTGCGGCAAAAAACGCCTGCGAGGCTTCCGCGCAGTGATCGAGCACGAGGGTGCCTTTGCCAGCGGTCCATGGGGCCAGGCGTTGGGAGAAATCCGGGTGGTTCAGGGCGCTGCGCAGCCAGCGGCGCGTGGCATCGTCCGTGCGGGACACCCGCGAATGGTCGGCGCGGGATTGGCGCCGGTCAACGGAAAGAGGTGTCGGATTCCGGCGTGTCGGGTGGCTTCTCCAAGGCCGATGGCACCTCGTTTGCCGAATTTCGGGATTTGCGATCCGGTTTCAAGCGGGTTTCGGTGCTCACGCCGCAGTGCCGGCAGTGATGGATGCGGACATGGGGAAAGCACCAGCTGAGGATGCTGAGAAGGCCTCCGGGGATCAGGGGGCCGTAGACCAAAAACCAGCCGAGTCCTCGTTCCAGCGGCGCATCGGGTTTCGGGACATGCAGGGCCGCGAAGGTCAGGGTGCCGATCACCAGCACGATGCTCCAGACGACCGTGACCGGAAAGACCCAGCCTTCGATTTTGCGTCCCCAAGGGACCCGGGTCACCGTGAGGCCGTCAGTCGGGCCATAGGGTTGCTGGCAATGGGGGCAGGTCTTTGCGGGGTCCGCGGCGTGGGTCGGAAAGCGGAAGCGGAGGCCGCGAGCGGGAGCTTGATGCTTTTTCTTCGGGGGTAAGGAATCGCCGCGGGGCATCGGGTTACTGATAGGTCAGGGTTGCCGTCAGCTCGCTCTCGCGGTCGCTGACGAAGCGGATCCAGTAAGCGCCGAAGGCTTCGGGAAACTCGTGTTCAAGGGTTTCTCCGCCCTGAAGCGTGAAGGTCTGATAGTTCGCCCAGGTGCCGTCGCCATGGAGGTCGATCTGGGCGGTGACTGCCGCCGCATGGCTGCTGGTGAGGGTGAGGGATTTCCGGTCATAGCCGGTCATCAGGTAGGGATCCGAGCTTTCGCCGGCCATGACCTTGGTTTGATGCCAGGGGCCGCCCTGGCCGCAGGGTTTGCCGAGTTTCCAGATGTCGTCGATGTTGCCGGCCCAGAGGGCGACCTTGCCGTCGTCGGAGCGGATGATGTGGGGGTTGGCGGCGGTGGCGGCAGGTGATTTGTCGACGACACCGCTCATGATGAGCAGTCCGCGGTAGGAGCAGAAGTCGTGGACGAGGCGGTTGTGGGTGGTGATCGGGCGGATCTTGGCGATGCCGCCGGCATTGTTCGCGGGCAGTTCGTAAAACGTGCCGTGGGCGTTGAGCAGGTCGCGTTCGGTAGCGACCTCGCGGGCGATGCGGGCGCCCTCGGGGAGTGGGCCGCCATTGGGAAGCGGCAGGCGCCAGCGCATGCCGTGGTCGTCGATGAAGATGGCCGACGCGGCGTCGTGGGTGAGCGAACCGGTCGGGATGGCGGCGTGGGTGCGGGTGAAGGTTTCGGCCTGCGGGTCATTGACGCGTTTGAGCTTCAATCCGCCGTCGAGCTCGTAGTATCCGCCGGGTTTGCCATCGGGTGTGATCGCGGCGAATGACAGGGTTTTGCGGTTCTGGTCGCGCGCCATGACGATGCCGCCACCGGCGCGGTGGCCCGTTCGGGCGAGGCCGGCGAAGATGGTGGCGCGATTCGATTGCAACATGGAATGCCGGTAAGTGAAGGCCGCGCAGGCTTTTTGGGCCGGGTTCGCCGAGCGCAGGCGGATCCACTCGCCGGGAGCATTGATGTCGAAGGAAACGAACTGGTATCCGGAGACCGAGACTTCACGGTGTTTCGTCCAGGTTCCGTCAGGGCTTCCGGTTTCGATGATCACGTTCCACGGGCTGTGGCCTTGGTGGCTGAGGTGGAGTCCGCGATGCCGGTAGCCGGCGAACAGGTAGGGGTCGGATACTGCATCCGCCGCCAGGTCCTCGCGCATCCACACGGCCCCGCGGCCGATGACCGGGCCGATCCGGTCGAGCTGATCGGGATCGGCGAACCAGAGGTTCGATTGCGATTGGGGGGCGGCGATTTCACCCTTGGCCTTGCGTTTGTTGAGGAATTCGTTTTTCGCGGTGTCGTCGCAGCCGAAGACGATGCGGTCGTTCCAGCGGGCGAAGTCGCCGATGACCTTGAGGTAGTTCGAGCGCGGGCGGATGCCGTGGTTCGACGTCGCGCTGAAGGTTTTCGGGAATCGCCAGAAGGTTCCGTGCATGGTCATCAGCAAATCGTCTTCGCCGATGTCGCGGATGCGCGGCCATTCGGTGTTCCAGCCGTGGGCGCCGTCGTAGGAATGCGAGCCTTTCGGCAGGCGGAAGAACTGCCAGCCCGTGTCCGGCATGCGCAGGCCGAGCAGCAGCGACTTCGCATCCCAGCCGACAGCCCAGATCGGATCGCTTTCAGGCTTCGGGTTGCCGTGGATGCCGCCGGGGCCGGTGATTTCGGTGAACTGGTTGCGGCGCACGACCGTCCATCGGTCCGCCTTGCCATCCCATTCGGCGAGAACGCCGGAGGGGGTTTCGGGTTTGGTTTTTGCGTCTTCGCCGCGCTCGCCGTTGTTCGAGTAGACGTAAACGCCCTGGCCCGAGTAGAACCCTTTGCCGTGGTAGCCGGGCAGGCCGGCCTTGCGCGGGCTGATGTCGTTTGCCTCATCTCCCCACAGCTCTTTGACAGCAAGCGTCATGAGGTCGACCTCGTAGATCCCTTCTTCCATGGTGGCGAAGAGGATTTTGCCGGTGGGATCCGTGAGGTGGCGCGCGTTGCCGGTCAGGCGGCCGAACATGCTGAGGCCCGGGATTTGTTCATTCGGGTTCGCAATGCGTTTCGGATCGGCCTTGCGTCCGGCTTCCGAGACGTAGGGGATGGTGCGCACGCTTCCCTTCGAGTCGATCACGTGCGGCCCGATGATGAGTTGCTTCGATTCGTTGTGGATCATCCGGTTCGCGGGGGTGCCGCCGATCGATTCCGGGCGGATGATCTGCTTCAGGTCCGGAGTGATTTCATACAGTTTGTCGCTCGAGCCTTTGGGTTGGTGGGGGGCATAGGTGACGATCCACAGGCGGTCCGCCCAGGGCACGACCGCGCCGGTGCCGCATTCGCCCTCTTCGTTGAACATGGCGAGGTGTGGGTAGATCCCGGAAAGCTGGACCGGTTCGGCAAGGATCGGGGAGCTGAGGGCAAGGCAGAGCAGGAATGGGCGCATGAGCTGGTGCGGTTAAGGGTTTTGGCTACCAGACGTCAGACTGGCCCGCAATCTTCCAGAATCCGGCTGTGAGCGGCGGAGCCACCGATTTTTTTCCACAAACGGCTTGAGACCCGGGTGGGCAGGGGCAAGAGTGCGGCGAGCCCGATCCCGACCATGGCAGAGACCTCATCCAGCACCCTTCACACCGCCTACGATTCGAAGATCGAGGGCAATGTGATCGTCACCCGCGTGGACGCCGCGATCAACTGGATGCGCAAGAACTCGATGTGGCCGATGCCGATGGGCCTCGCCTGCTGCGCGATCGAGATGATGGCCACCGCCTGCTCGCGCTACGACCTGTCGCGCTTCGGTATGGAGGTCATGCGGTTTTCCCCGCGCCAGGCCGATGTGCTCATCGTCTCCGGCACGGTCACTTACAAGATGGCGCTGGCCGTCAAGCGGATCTGGGACCAGATGCCCGAGCCCAAGTGGTGCATTGCGATGGGTGCCTGTGCGTCCAGCGGCGGGATGTATCGCAGCTATGCGGTGCTGCAGGGGATTGACCGGCTGATTCCCGTCGATGTTTACATTTCCGGTTGCCCGCCGCGTCCCGAGGCCCTGATCCAAGGGCTGATGAAGCTTCAGGAAAAGGTTGCCACCGAGGAATCGACCATGGCCCAGAAGGCTTCCCTGATGGAGCAGGTTTCCTAACTGTTTTTTCGAATCCGATGTCCGCAGCCCAAGATATTGCCCAGCTTCAGAAAACCTTCGGGGACAAGATCCTCGGCACGGTCGAGTTCCGCGGCGAGCACACTGTGCAGGTCCGGCTCGACGCGCTGCACGAGGTCATGGCGGCCTGCAAGGCTGACATGGGCTACGCGATGATTCTCGATATCGCGAGCATCGACCACTTTGGCGACGAACCGCGTTACGAGATGGTGTATGAAATCGCTGCGGTGGACGACAGCAAGCACCTGCGGGTGAAGACACCCGTGTCGGAGGACGAGGTGGTGCCATCCGTGACCGACCTGTGGGCTGGTGCCGACTGGCACGAGCGTGAGGTGTGGGACATGATGGGGATTCCCTTTTCGGGTCATCCGAACCTCAAGCGCATCCTGATGTGGGAAGGTTATCCGTTTCACCCCCTGCGCAAGGACTTCCCCTTGGCGGGCCGCCCGTCGGACATGCCCGACGTCGCATTCACCGGCATCGCTCCGCTCGAGGGCGGGCCCTTTGTCACCTGCGCGGGTGGTGAGGACACCGTGCGTCGCGAACCCCGCGCGCGGGTGGTGGAGTAATCGCGGCCTCGAGCCGATCCCACCCCGATGGATGCCAAGGATCGCCGTTTTCCCGATTTCCGGTGGCATGCCCTGCGTCTGTGGCAATCACCGATGACCTGGGGCATCTGTCTGCTGCTGACGGGAGTGCGGCTTTGGAGCATGGTGCAGGCGGAGCAGGACCTGGCCTTCTACACGCTGTGGGGCTTGAGCCGTGAGGGCACCCGGTCCTTCGCTTTGTGGCAGTGGATCAGCCATGCTCTCATCCATGGCTCCTGGCTGCACTGGGGAATGAACAGCCTCTTGTTGCTCGCGCTCGGTTCGAGGATTGAAACAATGCTTGGCAGGCAACTGCTGTTGCGTTTCCTGCTGGCGGGAATCCTGGTGGGAGGGCTGCTGCACCTGTTTGCGAGCGCCAAGGTGCTGGTTGGCATCTCGGGCGGGGTGTTTGCCCTGCTCCTTGGGCTGACCACCCTCTCGCCCGAGTCGCGTTTTTTGGTTCCCTTCCGCGTTTCAGGCAAAAACCTCGGTCGGGGGGTGATGGCCGCGTCGTTGATCTTGGCCTTGCTGGATCCGGAACTGGGTCTGTCCGGGCTCTCGGCGGTCGGTGGCAAGTGGGTCGGCTTGGGCTTCGAATTCTGGTTTCGGGTCAGTCATGCCTGCCATTTCGGCGGGGCCTTCGCAGGATGGCTGGTGGCCAGCCACCTGCTGCGCCCGAGGGTCAGCCTCGAGCGCTTGCGTCGGGAACGCGCCCGGCGCGAGGGAATGGCTCAGCGGACCCGGTAAGGTTTCGGATTCAGGCTGCGGTCGCTTTGGGTTTCGATGGTTCGTGCTGTGGAGCGCTTGTCGGTGAACGAAGTGCTGCGCATGCTGCCGGCCGGTTCCGGTCTGGACTCCCGAAAGGTCGGGGATGGGTTCGCTGAACGGTGGCTGGGCTTGAATCCGCTTGAGGGGCGGAAGGATGCCGAGTTGTCCGGTTGGGCCAGTGGCAGTGGGGGCGCCACTTGCGGCGACTTGCGGCGCTCGGGTTTTGGCATTTCGGGCCTGCGGGTTTCCGGACGTGTGCGAGGTGCTTCGAATTCACGATCCACCGACGGGTGGCGGTTCGGATTCCATGTGGACCCGCCTGGTCGCTTGATCTCGCGGTTCAGATGGCGGTCAGTGCTCGGAGGGGTGACGGTCGACACCGGGTGCAGGCCCGGATTTGAAGGGTTGTGGCGATCGCGGGAATGGCGCTCGTAGGCATCCTTGTCGACCCGCACGTTTTTCGCCCACGAATGGTCGAGCTTGCGGTAGGCGAGGTCGCGGTGTTCGTGGTTCCTCAGCTTGTAATTGCGGTAGTGACGGGGTGGCGGGCAGGTGCGGTGGCCCGGGCGCCAGCCGTAGGGGTGGGGCACGCCGACAATCACCGGCGGGCGGTAGCCATAGGGATAGTAGCCGTTGAGGTAGGGGTCGTAGTAACAACGGGTGGTGTAGTCGAAATAGCTGTGGCAATACGGATCATAACCCCAGCGCGGGTTGCCGGTGCTGATGAAGAGCGAGGTCGAGGAATAGCTGGGTGAGCTGTAGGTTGTCGAAAGGCTTCCGCGGTAGCTGCCGGCGGGCGGGCCGTAGTACCCCGAGTCATAGACGCAGGAACTCAGGGTGATCGCCGAGGCGAGCGTGAGGGTGGAGCGAATCCAAAGCGATGGATGGTGGATCATGAACATCTGACGGTGCCGGTCCGCGGACTATTCAAAGTTTCGGTGATTCCGTCGAGAATCGATGCGGTGGTTGACGCCACCGTTGCGCTCCGGTTGAATCCCCTGCGCCCGCCATGAGCAATTCCAACGCCCCCATTCTCGTTACCGGGGGAGCCGGTTACATCGGTTCCCACACCGTCCGTCTGCTTGCCGGCCAAGGCCGCAAGATCGTCGTTCTCGACAATTTGGTCTTCGGCCACGACCAGGCGATCGTCGATCCCGGGGTTGAGTTGGTGGTCGGCGACATCGGGGATCAAACGCTCGTGCGGGACCTCTTCGCGAAGCATGGTTTCGGGGCGGTGATTCACTTTGCGGCCTATGCCTACGTCGGCGAGTCCGTGACGAATCCCCTGAAGTATTACCAAAACAACACCGCCGAGCCGATCAAGCTGCTGCAAGTCATGCAGGAATTCGGCTGCAAGGTCTTTGTCTTCTCCTCGACTTGTGCCACCTACGGCGTGCCGGAGCGCCTGCCGATCACCGAAGGCAACGCGCAGAATCCGATCAACCCCTATGGCCGCAGCAAGCTGATGGTCGAGTGGATCCTCCGGGATTGCGAACACGCGTGGGGGCTCAAGAGCGCCTGCTTGCGCTATTTCAATGCCAGCGGCTGTTCGCCGGATGCCAAGATCGGCGAGGACCACAACCCCGAGACCCATCTCATCCCCCGGGTGATGATGGCGGTCACCGGTGAGATCGAGCACATCGAGGTCTTCGGCACCGATTACAACACACCGGACGGCACCTGCATCCGCGATTACATCCATGTCGAGGATTTGGCCGACGCGCATGCCCGGGCGCTGGATCATTTGGCGGCGGGCGGTGAGTCGGTGCGCTGCAATCTCGGCACGGGGGTGGGGGTATCGGTCAAGCAGATCATCGCCGCGGTCGAGGAGGTCACGGGCAAGACGGTTCCGGTGGTGTATGGTCCGCGGCGCGCGGGCGATCCGGATTCGCTGGTGGCTGATCCGAGCCTTGCAAAGCAGATCCTCGGATGGGAGGCCTCGCGCAAGGATGTCCGCGACATGGTGGCGCCCGCGTGGCTATGGGCCAGCGGCCCACGCAAAGGCCGGTTCCCCGCCAATGCTCAGGCGAGGTAATCGCGATGTATGGACATTTTCGCTTGCGGTGAGTTGGCCCAGCGCTCATTTTGAATCATCCAGCAATTGGACCGGTCACATGGATTCACAGAGAAAACCCAGGATAGAATCGTCGCCGCGGGGCTTCACCTTGGTGGAGATGCTGGTGGTGGTGGCGATCATTTCGATTCTGATGACCGCAGGCACCATCGGGCTGAGCGGCGTGGAGGGCAAGGGGGTCACGAGCGGGGTTTCCAATGCGGAGGCATTGTTTGATGAGGCCCGAACAACCGCGGTGGCGCGCAAATTGCGTTCCTGCGTCTTGGTCGCCAAGGCGCTTGAGAACAACCCGGGCGAAGACTTGCGCCGCATGGTGGTGGCTTACGAAGCGGTCGATCCGGTGACCGGAGAGCCCGCCGATCCGGACAATCCGAATCCGACTTGGGTGTTGTCGAGCCGCGGCCTGCTGCTGCCCGAGCAGACATTTTACAGCGAATCCCTGAGCCGGCGCGATCACGAGGCGGGAGACCAAGCGGTCCAGACGGTCACCTTGAGCAATGTGAAACCCAACTTCGTTGGCGATTACTACATCTATGTGTTCAACGGCGAAGGCGTGTGCCTGACGCCGGGTGCCAGCTTTGTGATCGGAGGAGGTGCGCGCAACACTTCGCAATCGAGTTTGAGCGCCCCGCCCCGTGTCGTGGCCCGCGCCAAGCGTGACTTCGGTGGTTTTGTGATCTGGCGCAACGGCGGCACCTCGCTGTTCCGCCGACCGACCCAGATTTCCGAAACCCTCCCCGCGGTCGGCAGTCCCTTTTGACCCATGAACGCTCCCCAGCAGAACTTCCGCAGCGGCTTCAGCCTGATTGAGACCGTCATCGCGATCGGCGTCCTGGCCGTATTGCTGACCGGCTTCATGATCGTCTTCGCCCCCGCCGCCGCCGGCATCCGCAAGTCCCTCAACAGCCAGGATGCCGCACGTCTTGTGGCAACCCTGGAGGAAGAACTGATCACCCTGCGCGGCCCGACCGAGGTCAATGACTATGCGACCGGGTTCCACAAGGCCTTTGAATTTATTCGTGAATCGGGTGGCAGTTCCCCTGACGATGCGATCCTGATTTACAAGTACCGCGGCAGTCTGACCGCCGCCCCGCGCGCCGACGGCACTCCCGAGCCGGTGGAAGTCGTTGGCGACCAGGTTCCCGGCGTGGATTACGTCGTGCGC
>CBFGOB010000102.1:0-8415 GCA_965650215.1 uncultured bacterium
CGACCTGCATGCTGCGGGCCGAGTCCGGCATGCCGTTCCATTCGGTGATGACGATGTCGGAGATGCGCACCGCGCATTCGTTGAGTTGGGAGATGAAGCCGATGCCGCTGCCGAGGGATGCGGTTTGGTCCTGGGCCGGGTTATCGATGTCCTTGGGGCTCCACTGGGTGACGTATTCGCCGTCGGCGAAGAGGGTGACGGCCCCGGTCTGGCGGTTGCTGCGGAACTCGAATGTCGCGCTGGCGTTTTCGCCGAGGCGGAGGCGGCTGTTGGACATCTGGATGCGCTCGACGGCCTTTTCGCCATCCTTGCCGACCTTGCTGCGGTAGATGAGCATGTAGTTCGAATGGATCTGGAGGATGTAGCTGTTGCCGAACATGTTGGCCAGGCTGCCGGAGTCGTTGGGAAAGAAGCGTTGCTCCTCCGCGGCTTCCTTGTCATCGGCCTTGGACAGGCCGCTGAAGTCGGCGTTGATCGCGATGGCGAAGTTGAGTTGGTTTTTCCATGCGAGTTCGAAGCGCAGGACCGAGAGGTCGGGAAGGCAGTTGCGCCGGACCAGCGCCGTGCCGGCCTGATCGTGTTTCCAATACCAGGCGGCTCCCGAGAGCGTCCATCGGCCGGGCTGCGGTGCCGTCTGTTCCCCATCGCTTGGTGTGGCCGCGGCATTTTCGCTGGGGGGATCTTTATCGGCGAAGGGATCGGCTTCGGGGATGGGGGTGCCTTGCGGGTGCTTGGCATTGATCATTTCCCATCCGGCGGGCGAGAAGGGCCCGTGGTAGTAGGCACGGCCGCCGAGCGGGTTGGGCGCCATCATCGTGACATGGCGGCGTGGGATTTCGAGTCTGCCGGCATAGGGGGTGTCGATGCGGAGAGTCGATTCGTCGAGGCTGCTGATGGTTCCCGGGATGCGGTCGCCGTTGGTGAGTTCGACCTGGGAGAGGGTTTCAAGCGCCTGTTTCGGGCTGCCTCCCCTGAGTACCGCGTGGCGGAGGTTCTTGAGTTCGAAGCGGACCGGCTCCGCGATGTCCTGGCGTTTCCACAGCAGGACCGGCCCGGTGTCCATGCCGACGAAGGTGCCGTGGAGCTGGTCGCCGTTGACAAAGCGCAACAGGTCGGGCGGCGCTTCCGTCGCGAGCGTGCTGCTTGCGGCCGCGAGGCCGGTGATGAGCAGGGAGCGGATCATTTTTCGTAGATGGGAAGGAATCGGTAGTTGAGGGCCAGCGAGAGCAGGGCGGCGGAGGTGCTGAACGAGGGTCCGTGGTTGCCGGGGAAGGAGCCGTCGCTGTGCTGGAGGGTGGCCATGTAGCGGATGTTGCGCTGGTTCCATTCGTTCCACAGCTTCTCATCGGCGTGGAACAGGGCCTGCGACATGTAGTATTCGAAGTAGTACGGATAGTTGCGGTCGCGGTAGTCGAGTTTCTTGCTGAGGTATTCGAGACTGTTCTCAAAGCCCTTCGTGCGTTCCTGTTTCGCCAGCGAGATGCAGAGCATGCCGATGGCGGTGAGTGTTTCCTTGCCGCCCGAGTAGGAAGTGTAGCCGTAGGAGCCGTTCGGGCCGCGGTTGTTTTCGAGGTAGGCGAGGCCCTTGCGGATCGCTTCCTCGGGCACGGGGATGCCCGCGTTGCGGGCGGCGAGCAGGGCGACCATCTGGCTGCCGGTGACGGTGGTGTCGGCGTCGGTGCTGTCCGGCGTGTAGCGCCAGCCGTTCGAGCGGTTGCGTTTTTGGGCGTTGAGGGTGAGTTCGATCGCCTTGCGGAGGGCGGGTGCGATTTCGGGCATGTCGATCATGCCGTAGGATTCCGCGAGTGCGAGGGTGGCAAACGCGTGGTTGTAGATGCTTGATCCGATGTATCCCGTCTGTGCGTTCTGTTGGGAGATGATGAAGTCCAGGCCCTTGCGGATGTTTTTGGCGTAGGGACCGTTGACCGGATCCTCGCCGTGGGCGAGGAAGGCGGTGACGCAGAGTCCGACGACGCCGGGCTGGGTGCCGTAGCTGTCGGTCCAGTTCCCTTCGCCGGTCTGGGTTTCCGCGAGGTGCTTGAGCCCTTTCTGATAGATCAACTCGACTTGTGCGGGGATCGTGTCGCCCTTGCGTTGCAGCGGGCTCTGCGCGACCGCGTGGCTGCAGAGCAGCGCGAGGCAGGCGATTCCCGGGAGATGGAGTTTGCGTTTCATGTCATTTCACCTGGAGTTCCGCGCCGCGGTTGTAGGCGTCGAAGGCACGGCGGAATTCCAGCGGGACCGAGTTGCCGGTGGTGCCGGACGATTTCGGGACGCGCCGGGTTTCGCCACCGCCGTCGGGGTTGCCGTTGACGGCTTGGTTGGCGGTGTCCGAGTCGCCGGTTTGGCCCTGGCCGGCGGAGTCGCCGGGTTTGTCGCCCTCGCCGGGTTTCTGGCCCTGCGGGCTTTTGCCCATCATGCGTTCCATCATGTCCATCATCGCGCCGCCGGTCTGGCTGCCCGATTGCTGTTGTTTTTCCTTCGCGGCGGCGTGGATGAGTTCGATGATCTCGGTTTGGGCGGCGATCGTTGCGCCGCCGGTGTCGGCATCCGCGAGGCGCTCGGTGGTTTCGTCCATGATGTTCTCGACGCTGCCGAGGAGTTCGATGACCTTCGGGTGGGTTTGTTCGAGGACCAGCTGTTGGACATCGGCCGAGAGTTCATCCTGTTCCTCGACGAGCCGGTCGGCGCCCTGGCGGTGGATTTCCAGCGGGTCCTCCGCCGGCGTCTCCTGCGCGGAGGCGGACAGGACGGCGGTGGCCAGGGTGATGGTGAGGACAAGGGGTTTCATGCGGGGATCAGGGTTGGCCGGCGGGTTTATGGTCGCGACGGAACTGTTCGAGGGCGCGGGTGCGGGAGCGGAGGTCCTGCTGGGTTTGGATCATCTTCATGACGCGCAGCATGAATTCGAAGTCTTCGCTTTCCGAGGCCGAGCCGCCGCCGTCGCCTGCACCGCCGCCGTTCGCCGCCTGGTTCTCCGCATCGAGCATGCTGGCCCACTTGTTGAGTTCGTCGGCCCAGTGTTTCGACTGCCGTGCGGCCTGATAGGACAGGTTGGTGGAGAGGGCGTTGATGATTTCCTCGAGGTGGAGGGTGATGTCCGATTTGCGCATTTCCTCGAGGATCTTCTTGCAACCCTCCATGCCGGTGCGGGCGTGGTAGTTGGCGAGGTCTTCCTGGATCCAGCGGATGTCGCCGGAGGTTGCCGTCTGCTGGCTGCGGTTGCGCCCGAGCAGGGTGAGGTCCGAGGGGTCGACCTTGTGCTGGAACTGGCCGAGGATGCTGGCTTCCGGGCTGCGGGTGAAGCTTTCGACGAGCGATTGCGTGATGCCCGTTTGCTCCGAGGCCGCCTTTTTCAAGCGTTTGACGAAGGTGCCGGCCTCGAAGCGGCGGTTGGCGTCGTTGGCCTTGGCGATCGCGTCCTGCATTTTCTCAACGACCTTGCGTTGGGCTTCGACCGCCTTGTCCAGGTCCTGTTCGGATTTTTCGGCCGAGTTTGACGCTTGGTTTGCCTCAGCGAGTTGCTGTTGGACTTGCGGCACGTCCTGACTGCTGAGTTCCTGCATCGACTTCAGCGATTCGGTGATTTTGCGCATCGTGTCCTTGTCGATCTCACCGTTGCGTGCGGCGTCCTTGAGCAGTTGCTCCATGTCGGTGGCGAGTTCCGCGCTGCGGCGCTCGGTTTCGTCTTCTTCTTCTTGCTGCTTGGAGAGTTGCTTGCGGCCGTCCTCGCTTTGGAGTTGTTCGCCATCCAGCCGCTCGAGCCGTTGGTTTTCCTCGAAGAGGTTGAGTTCGCGGCGGGCGAGGTCCTCGAGTTCGGAGATCTGTCGTTCGAAGCGGTTCTTGAGAATCTGGCGGTGTTCGTCGCGGGTGAGGACGTAGATCACGATCGGCTCCGAATGGACGCGGCCCCTGCCCGGGAAGAGGTCCTGGGTCCAGGCGCGGACGGTGAGGGTTTGGGGGCTGATGCCGAAGGCGGCGGGGCAGAAGGCGACGGGACGCAGCATCCGGGTGTCTTCCGGCTTGCCTTCGCCCAAGGCCAATTCGCCTTTCGCGGGCGCTCCCGGGCCGGCTTGGCTGAGTTGGCCGCTCCATTCGATGCCAAGGGCGTGGATGGAGAAATCGTCTTCCGCAAGGGCGTCGAAATCGATGGTTTCTTCCGGCAGCATGATGTGTTGCCGGTTGACGCCCTGGAGGTAGCAGTTGGGTGCCGCATCGGCGATTGCGTCGATGCGGATGCGGAAGCCCGCATCGCCGCTGAGGCCGTAGGTGTCCTGCCAGCGGAAAGGGATCTCGAGGTCGTGCTTGCCGATGGCGATGGTGTCGGTGCTTGCGGCATCTCCGGAGATCCTGAGGGGGCTTGCGGTGGCTGCCGGGGTCGGGTTTGGGGCCGAGCCCTCGGGGGGTCCGCCAAGGATCGGGCCGTAGCTGCTGGTGCCAGCGAGGGGGCGGTTCATCCGCAAATCGATTTGCATGCGGCTGCCCTCGACGGCACTCAGCGAACCGCTGCGGAGGTTGATCCTGCGCGGCGGGATCTTGAGGTAGTCCGGGGTGGTGAGGGTGGCCCAGACGTCCTTGACCGCGGGGCGTTCCATCGGTCGCACGGCCACTTCGTGGCGCAGGTCGCCGATGCGGAACACGATGCTGCCTTCGCGTTGTTGTCCGGGGAAGCTGAAGCGGTAGCTCCGGTCCTGGATTCCGGCATGGATTTCCGGCTGATCCGCGTAGCGGCCGATGGCGATTGGCGGTTCCTGCCGAGAGTCACTGGCCAGCTGGAGTTGCAGTTGGAATGACTCGCCGAAGGGAACGGCCAGTTCGCGCGGAGGGTTTTCGAGTTTGGTGAAGGTGTAGCGCTCGGTGTCCGACAGCGGCATCAGCCAGCGCTGGAGGGCATTGATGGCTGCCTGGGGCGTGCTGATGAGAACGAGGGCCGCGGCCAGGGTGAGGATGAGGGCGAGTCCGGCCCATTGGAGGTGGCGTGGTGCGGGCAGGGCCTTGACCAGCGGCTTTTCACGGGCTTCCGCGGCAACCGCTTGCATCGCGGCTTCGCGCAGGCGTGGGGAGAGCGTGTCGAGGTTGGCTTCCTGGTCCTGGAGTTCGATGACGCCCAGCAGGCGGTCGCCGAGCCCGGGGTAGTGCCGGGCGATGAGCTGGGCGATTTGGGTTTCCTTGCGGCGGCGCCAGACCCAGCGGTGGATCCAGTAGGGTGCGAAGACCGCAAACAAGGACATGCCGGCAAAGAGGATGAGCAGCCGGGCCCAGCCGGGTGTGGCGGTGATCCGGTCGAGTCCGTAGACCAGCAGGAAGGAGACCAGCAGGCCGATCAGCCCTGCCGAGAGGGACTCGGCGATCTTCATGCGCCACAGCCGCCTGCGAAAGTCCGTCAACTGGAGCTGCAGTGGCTCCGGGATGGTGACTTGGCGGGTTGGGGGCTTTTCAGACATGGGTGGCCTTCCACAGTGGGCTCAGCGCACAAGCTTCCAAAAGAATTCCCGTGCTGCGAGAGGAATTTCGCCCGATCGGGCGTTCCCGCAAGTGCGATTCGGCGAGGTGGGTGGATCCGGGCGGGCTTGGGGGGGTGCAAGCGCTCCAGCCTTCCCCGTTCAGGCCTTGAGCGCGGATGGGGCCCGGCGGCTGCATTGGGCGACGATGTCTTCCATCTGGGGGAGATTCCCCTCGATGGCGCGGACAAAAGCAAACTGGCTCCGGCAGCGGTCGAGGTTGTGCTGGGGGTGGTGGATTTTGAAATAATTGTCGCCTTCGAGGTAGTCGGTGAGGAAGCGGATCCCGCATTCCAGCGTGATCAGTTTGCCGGAGAAGGCGAGCAGTTCGAGTTCCACCGGGTTGAGGAAATGGGCGGCGGAGAGGTAGCCTTTGACCAGCGCTTCGAAGCGGTCCATCCGGATGTCGACCGTGCTCAGGTCGGTTTCATCCTCGCGGGTGGTCGACGCACTGGAGCGGACGAGATCGCCGAAGTCGTAGAGCGCGCAGCCGGGCATGGTGGTGTCCAGGTCGATCACGCAGATCGCGGCCGAGGTGGCCTCGTCGAGCAGGACATTGTTGATCTTGGTGTCGTTGTGGGTGATGCGCTCCGGGATGTCGCCATTGGCAATGCGGTCGGTGATGCGCGGGCAGTCACTGGCGCGCGAGCGGGCGAAGTCGATTTCCGCGGCGACCTCGCGGACACGGCCGACCGGGTCGGCGGCGATCGCGGCTTCGAGCGCCTCGAGGCGTTTCGGGGTGTGATGGAAGTGGGGGATCGTCTCGTGCAGGCGTTTGCCGCCCAGCGAGGCCGCGAGGTTTTGGAAGCGGCCGAAGGCACGTGCGGCCTGATAGGCCTGCTTGTTGCATTCCAGCGTGTCGTATCCGCGGGCGCGTTCGATGAAGGGATAGACCCGCCAGTAATTCCCATCGGCATCGCGGCTGTAGGGTTTCCCATCCCGGGCGGGGATGCAGGTGAGGGTGCGACGGTGGGCTTCCGGGTGTTCCTGCTTGAGCAGGGTTTCGAGCGCGTGGGAGGTGACGCGGCTGACGTTTTCCATCAGGCTAACCGGGTCCTTGAAGACGTGGTGGTTGATGCGCTGGATGATGAAACGCGTCTGGAGCCCGGCCTGGTCGCAGCGGGCGAGGTAGGTGTCGTTGATGTGTCCGTTGCCGTAGGGCCGGGATTCCTTGAAGTCCGCACGGATGTCGAACATGGCGGCGACAGCGCCAATGTTGTGATGGGTTTGGGGCTTGGGCACGTGAGTGGGGTGAATGCTGGAAAATGGAAACGCTGAAATGAAAATCAGCCGAGAGGGGACGGGTATTCGCCGCTGGCGATGAGTTGGGCGATCGATTCGACAACGAAGGGTTTGTCTTCCGGATAAGTGACGCCGAACCATTGGCTGGTGGTTTCCAGGACCGGGCACTTGGCGGCGCCGGATTGGATGAGGCGGTCCACCACGGTGGGGATGTAGCATTCGGATTTCAGCTGGTCGCCCGCTTCCCGGAGGAAGGCGGTGAAGGCGGCTTCGAGCTGCTCGAAGAAGGACGGGCCGAAGGCCCAGAAATTCATCGAGACCAGCGAGCCGGCGGGTATGATCTGGCGGCTGCCGTCGAGGCGTTTGCCGCGGACCACGCCGTCGTCTTCGCGCTCGATTTGGAGCACTTCCTCGACGCGCGTGAGGTTGCGGCTGGCATCGACCTCGCAGATGCCGCGGTTGACGTGGCCGTGGTCGGAGAGGGTGTTTTCGAGCGGATAGCCGACCATTGCGATTTCATCGGTGGTGCCGGGCGGGAGGGAGGCGAAGAACGCCGCCGCGCGGGCGTAGGCGTCTCGGCCGTAGAAGTCGTCGGCGTTGATCACCGCGAAGTGTTCCTTCACCACATGGCGTGCGGCGCGGACCGCGTGGGAGGTGCCCCAGGGTTTTTCGCGGCCTTCGGGGACGCTGAAGCCTTCGGGAAGGTCGGTGAGTTTCTGGAACACGTAGTCGACGTGGATGCGGTCGGCGAATCGCGAACCGACGCCTTGCTTGAAGGCATCGGCGAAGTCCTCGCGGATCACAAACACCACGCGACCGAAGCCGGCGCGGATGGCGTCAAAGACCGAGTAATCGAGCACGGTTTCGCCATGGGGGCCCATCGGGTCCATTTGCTTGAGGCCGCCGTATCGGCTGCCCATTCCTGCGGCGAGGACAACGAGGCTTGGTTTCATGGGGCTGGAAAATCGTGGGAGTTGAGCGGATTCGTGGCGGCTGCCGTGCGGGCGGAGCATGCCCCAGGCGGAATCTTTCTGGCAACTCCCGAAATTCGCGTCTGGCGGCCGGCTGGCATGGCTCAGCCCGAAATCCGCCCCGATGCTGGACAAAATCGGCCGTCTCTGGCATCCATCCGCCCCCATGTCCGAATTAGCGAAAGCCTATGAGCCCCAAGCGGTTGAAGCCAAGTGGTATGCCGCGTGGATCGACGGCAAGTGTTTTGAGGCCGATCCCTCGTCGGAGAAGCCGGCCTACTCGATTGTGATTCCGCCGCCGAATGTCACCGGCATCCTGCACTTGGGTCATGTGTTGAACAACGCGCTGCAGGACATCCTGGCGCGGCGCGCGCGCCAGGAAGGCAAGGAGGTGTTGTGGCTGCCCGGCACCGATCACGCCGGCATCGCCACGCAGGCGAAGGTCGAACGCGAACTGCGCGAGAAGGAAGGCAAGAGCCGCCGCGATCTCGGCCGCGAGGAATTCCTCAAGCGTGTCTGGGATTTCAAGGACCATCATGGCGGCATCATCATCAAGCAGCTCAAGCGGCTCGGATGTTCCTGCGATTGGAGCCGCGAGCGCTTCACGATGGATGCGGAATACACGAAGTGGGTGAGCCACGTGTTCGTCGAGCTGTTCAAGCAAGGGCTGATTTACCGCGGCAAGCGGATCGTCAACTGGT
>CBFGOB010000103.1:0-8293 GCA_965650215.1 uncultured bacterium
AGTAGAGGTGATAGGCCTTGCCGTCGTCGTCGACAAACAGCGTCATGTCGCGGGCCATCTGGCCGCCTTTGAAATCGCGGGCGTAATGGCTCTTGCCGTTTTCCGGAACCGGGTGTTCGGAGACGTTGAGCGGGGTGACGCCGGCGTTGGGCCGCACGCTGCCGAGGTAGCGGAATGGTCCCGTCGGCGAGTCGCTCACCGCGACTCCGGTGCGGGCCGCCTTATAGTCCGGGCTGTCCTGGTGCAGCCACATGACGAATTTCCGGGTCTTCGCGTTGTAGATGACCTTCGGCCGCTCGATCACGTTCTCGCAGGCGAGGTCGTGGGTCGGGTCCTTGGCATTGGACGGCAGGGCGATGCCTTCGTATTTCCAATCGAGGAGCTTGGTCGATGAGTAGCAGGAAACGCCGCCGGCCACGACCCGCGTGCCGCCCCAACCCTTGTTGACCAGCGGCAGGTAGGTGCGGCCTTCTTTCAACTCGCCATACCAGTAGTAGGTGCCTTCGTGAAACAGGACGCCGCCGCCGTGGGCGTTGATCGGGCGGCCTCCGGTGTCGGGCCAGATTTCACCGGGGCGGAAGGCGTTATCCGCTGCGGCTGCGCCGCCGCATGCCATGAACCATGCCGCGCCGAGGACGGGGAGGAGGAATCGAGTCGGGGATTTCATCGGGAGTGGTGGGAGTGCCTGGTGAATCAATGACATTTCAAAGCGCCGGCTTTTTTCCCATCAGTCCGAGCATCGCCTTCGAGAGCTCGTCGCCGAGGCGGATGAAGAAGCGGCCGCTGCCGTCGTAGTGGTAGCCTTGGTTGCTGCCGTGCAGGATCCATTGGTCGTCCGCCTGACGGATCGCCGCGGCATCGCCGTCGGCGCGGGCCGCGTCGAGTTTCAGTTTCCAGAGCACGACTTCCGGAGTGGTGAGCGGCCAACTTTCGACCGCGGCGACCGTGCCCGCCAGTTCCGGCGCGCGGGCGGCTTCGCGCTGCCCTTGGGCGACCTGGTTTTCCAGCGCGGCTACCGGGAATGCGGCGGTGCCGAGCACGCCGATCACAAACGGCATCTGCGGCTGCTTCACTTCCTTGCGCAGGTCCTGGATGAAGTGAACCATGTTGCGGCCATAGGTGCCGTAGTATTCCGGATCGAACTGGTCGTTGAAGCCCTGGAACCACACGCCACCCGCGACTTCGAAGCCGGCGGCCGGGTCGTATTCCGGATGATAGGCCTTCGGGTCGGCAAGGACCTTGCGGATGAAGCCGGTCATTTCATTCCAGTAAAACCCGGCGGCGTCGCGCGCGGGCATGTCGCCCGGTGGCGGCACGAGCTGCTTGCGCAGGCCCTTGCTCTTCTCATCCAGCGCCGCGATCGCTTCCTGCTCCGCCGCCTGCTGGTCTTTCGGCAACTTCGCGAGCGCGGCCTGCTGCTTGCGCTTCCGGGCTTCGATCGACTTGATGTCCTTCTCCATCTGCACCATGGCCTCGGCGCTGCCGCCGCCGGCGAGGTATTGATCCCACGCGGCCTTCCTGGCCTTCCAGTTGTCCAGTTGTTGTTGTTCGCCGGCGGTCGGCTGATAGGGACCGGCCGAAGGTGGCCGGAAATCGTAGTGCAGCGACTTGCCACCCCAAGCGGTCTTGATGATCAGCACCGGCTGGTCGAGGGCTTTTTCCATCAGGATGCCGAAGGCGTATTCAGGGCCGAAGGCCGAAGGCCTCGCGCCGTAGCCGGTGCTCAAAGGGCCGGTGGCGAGGCCGGGTTCGGTGCCGCGGTTGACTCCGCCGTAAGCGGCGATGTGGGTCCGCTTGCCGGCAGGCACGCCGGTTTTTTCCGCCCAGAGCGTGGCGACTTCAAGCGAGCTGGCCCGCAGCGCCTTGGCGGCCGCCGCGGCTTCGAGGACTTTCCCATCCGTGAGTCCCGGCGTGAAGATCGCGGCAAGCTTCTGATCGCGGGTCGCGCGCGCGGGATCCATCTGGCGCTTCTTGAAGGCTTCGTAGCGCGCGCTGCGCAGTTGCCCGACCTCGGCCTTGATCGCAGCTTGCAGCAAGTCGCCGAATTCCCTCCGGCCCAGCTT
This sequence comes from uncultured bacterium, assembly GCA_965650215.1. Taxonomy (GTDB): domain Bacteria; phylum Verrucomicrobiota; class Verrucomicrobiia; order Verrucomicrobiales; family Akkermansiaceae; genus Luteolibacter. Next base: position 2,064 of record CBFGOB010000103.1, read on the forward strand.
CGCATGTTGCGGGTCCTTGAGCAGGATTTCACGAATCTGGGCTTCGCGGCTGCGACGGATCTCGCGCTCCAGGCCGCTGGTCATCAGCGCCCATTCCTCCGGGCTCGGCACATGCGCGGGTTTTCCCAGGTAGGCGAGGGTCGAGACTTCCGCGTGCCCCTGCATGTTCGATTGTCCGGCAAGGACATAAACGAGCAGTTTCTTGCCTGCCGCCTCGGCAGGGCTGCCGGCGATCAGCGCCGCCATCGCAGCGGCAGCCAGCGGTTTCATCGGGCGGGCTCTGGGGTTCATGGGGTGGGTGGGTTTGCGGGAATGGGAGGCCGGGGTGGAGGAAACGAGGGGCGTCACGGCTCTAGGGTCGGATTTTACGGCGATCTGCCTTGATCAATTGCCGGTGGATCTGGCGTTGTGGAATGCAGCCTGACGAATGTTCATGAAACCGACCTTTTCCCTTTGTTCTTTCATGCCCATGGCATGGATGGCCTTGCTGGTTCCCGCCGCCTTTGCCGCCGACCCGCTGTTGGAGCGGATGCCGCAGGTGTTCGAGCGCGCGGCGGTGCAATACCGGCACTTGCTCAAGCAGGTTGAAAACGACCCGAAGCTGCCCCGCACGCTGGACGCGGACGGCAAGGTGCGCACTGTGAAGCCCGAGGACTGGACCAGCGGGTTTTTCCCGGGGAACCTGTGGCTGCTGTACGAATACCACCGCTCGCCGGAGTGGAAGGAACAGGCCTGGGCCTACACGCGGCGGCTGGAGGGGATCCGGCACTTCAAGGGCAACCATGATGGCGGCTTCATGCTCGGCTGCAGTTACGGCAACGCCCTGCGGCTTGATCCCTCGGAGGAATCGCGCGCCGTGCTGCGCGATGCCGCGGCAGCCCTCGGCACCCGCTTCGTGCCGCAACTCGGCATGATCCGCTCCTGGGACCACAAGCCCTACCTTTGTCCGGTCATCATCGACAACATGATGAACCTCGAGCTCCTCACCTGGGCGGCGCGCAACGGCGGCGATGCCGAGTTGCGCGAGATCGCGCTCAGTCACGCCGACAAGACGCGGCTCCAGCACTTCCGCCCGGATGGCAGCGCCTATCACGTCGTCGACTACGATCCGAAGACCGGTTGGGTCCGTGCCATCCATGGCTGCCAGGGCGCGGATGTCCGCACGCCCTGGGCGCGCGGTCAGGCTTGGGCGCTTTATGGGTTCGCGATGATGTTCCGCGAAACCGGCAGGCCCGAATACCTCGCGCAGGCGGAAACCGTCGCGCGCTTCGTGATGCAGCACCCGAACATGCCCGGGGACCGGGTGCCGAATTGGGATTTCGGGATCGCCCCGGGGCCGGAGGTGCCGCGCGACGCTTCGGCGGCGTCGGTGACCGCTTCGGGATTGTTAGAGCTTTCACAGCTCGCGAAGGATGGCGCCGCTTACAAGGACTACGCGGTCAAGCAGTTGTTGTCCCTGTCTGGCGCACCCTACCTGGCCGAGCCGGGGGCGAACGGCGGATTCCTGCTGGCGCACTCGACCGGCCACCTGCCGGCCGGCAGTGAGATCGACGTGCCCCTGGTTTATGCCGACTACTATTTCCTCGAAGCCCTGCTGCGCTACCGGGCGATCGCCAAGGGCGAAAAACGGCCGTCCTTCGGCGAGGTGCGCTGAACCCGATCCCCCATGCGATACCGAGATTGGCTCAATTTGAACATCCAGTTGCTCTGGTGCCACAATCTGCCGGTGGCGCGCGGGCGGCCGGATGCGGGGGCGATTTTGCGGTCGACGGAATACACCAACAGCGGGGCGTGGTTTGTGCGGGAGGGATGGGCGCAGGTCGAGCATGACGGCCATTGCCACCGTGCAGAGCCGGGTCAGTGGCTGATTGTGAAGCCGGGGCCACGGGTGCAGACCTTTTCCGCCGATGCCCGCCTGATCTCGATTGCCTTCGACGCCCGCTGGCCTGACGGCACGCCACTTTTTGAAGAGGGACTAAGCCTCGTTTTGGATGGGGATAAGGCGCCCGCTTTGGAAACCCGGGTGAGGCCCATTCTCAACACCATGAAATTGGTGAATCCCGACACCTGGGATGCGCGGGATCACGAGGTCGATCTCGCTCTCTTTTTGCGGCTCGAGCGGCTTCTTTGCCAATGGCTGGTGGCCCTCGCCGAGGTCTTGGCTGCGCGCGGAATTTTCCATTCCGGCCATATCGGGATCGATGAGAGGGTGCGTGCCGTCATCGACAGGATGCACGCCGCTGACCTCGCCGAGTCGCTTGATGCGGAGCGGCTCGCCAAGGAAGTGGGGCTGAGCCAGAACCACCTGATCCGTTTGTTCCGCCGCGACTTGCAATCCACGCCCAGCCAATACCGGGACCGGCTGCGGATCGAGCACGCACGCAGCCGCCTCCTCCAGCCCGACGCCCGCGTCAAGGAAATCGCCGTCGAGCTGGGCTTCACCTACCTCTCGCATTTTTCCAAGTGGTTCAAACGCCACACAGGAACCACGCCGAGAGGGGTGCGGGAGGGGTGATGTGCAGTGCATGCCGTGATCGATGGCGATTTGAAAATCGCCCGTCCTGAGAATGGCTGCTGGCAGCGGCCCCGATGAGGCGCTGGAGAGGCGCTCTGTGAGCGCCATGGTGCGGGTTGGCGGCTTCGAGCCGCCATTTTTCAACGCATTGGGCTCAAGATTGCATCGGAAAGACGCAGTGCGCTGGGGTGAGCTGAAGCTCGCGGTCCGTCAAGATCACCGCGCTTTCTGATAGACCCTGGCGTAGTCGATTTCGTAGCGGGTCGGGAATGCAGTCCCTGCAGGGGAGCCTGCGGCCTGGCCGCCGATGGCGAGGTTGAGCAGCAGTTAATGCGGCTGGTGGAAGGGGTTGTTCGGAGTGTCGCCCTTGGCGTTGAGGGTCTTGGTCAGGTCGATGGTGTTGAGGAGGATGCCATCGACATGGAGCCTGATTTCCTTTTCGTCCCAATCCATGTGCCAGACGTGGAACTTCTCCTCCCATTGCGGGTCGTTGAATGAGGCGAGCGGCTTTTTGCTGCTGTCCCACTTGGCGGCAAAGGCCTTGCCAGTGCCCCAGCAGGCATTCGCCAGGATCTGGCCCTTGTAGCATTCGAGCATGTCGACCTCCCCATTGTTAGGCCATTTGCCTTCGATCCCGAGCGTCCAGATCGCCGGCCACAATCCCGCGGCGGATTTGATCCGCGCCCTGACCTCAAAGCGCCCGAATTTCCAACTGTGCCTCCCCTTGGTGGTGACGCAGGCGGAGCTGTATTCGATGGTTTTTCTCGACGTTTTCCAATTCTTGCTGCCCTTGACGTAGGTTGGGTTTGGCCTGCTCTCCCTGCGCCCCTCGATGATCAGCATGCCGTTTTCGCAGAACGCGTTGGGTTCCTGATACCATTGGAGCTCCTGGTTGCGCTGGTAGCCCTCTTCAAACACCCAGTTGGCGGGGTTGGGCTTGCCGGGTTTTTCAAACTCATCGGCCCAGACCAAACGGTATTCTCCATCGGGCTTTGCTTGTGCGGGCGAGAGCAAGTGAACGCAAAGTAGGGTGAGGCATGCGATGGTCTTCATGAGGAAACGGTGGCGCGAGCCGATGGTTTGTCGAGGTTGTGCTGCGGCAATCCGCATCTCAAGAAAGCGTCTGGTGCGATGTCGATGCAAAAGCCAGCAGCGCAGGCGCGAAAGATGAAGTCACGGAGGGATCCTCATGCCAAAGCCCGACGGATGGAACCAAATGATCAAAATGTATCACTAAATGAGTAAAATTTGCACCTAGGGCGGCTCGACACAGAAGGGGGCGTCGGCTTGATTGGCGACTGTATGAAAGACGACAAGAACAGGCGGGGGGCCACGCGCCTCTCGAGCGGGTGCAGACTCTTGTGGTTGCTTTTCACCGCCGCGTTTCCATGCGCGGAAGCGGAGCAGGATCCCGCTTTTGGCGCACAACCGGTGGCGGTCAACCAGATCGGCTACGCGACCGGCAAGCCGAAGCGTTTCACCGCGCCAAAGGCAACGGATGGCACGCCCTTTGCCGTCCGCGCGGCGGAAGGTGGCAGCGCGTTGTTCGAGGGCAGCGTGCAAGGCGGCCTCGGCGATTTTTCCGCCTTCCAACCCCAAGACTCCACCCGGCACTATGTCGTGGAAATCCGCACGCCGGACGGGAGCACAGCCCTCAGCGATCCCTTCCTGATCCGCGCCAACCTCATCCAGGAGCAATACTGGCAGGCGGCGGTGGATTTCCTGATCGACACTCGTGCGGCCACCGGCACGCACCCGAGCGCTTACGGTGGATGCCCCTGGCGTGACGGCACTTATTATGATGCCATCATTCCCTCGCTGGTGCTGTTTTATCTCGCCGACCCCAAGAGCGTGGAAGCGATGCCCAAGCAGATCGACTGGGCTGCGGACAAGGCGCGGGTGACGGCCCCCGGATTCAAGTTCAATGACAAGGACCCCCACGCCAAGGGCTTCATGAAGCCCGTGTGCGCGTATTATGAACTCGAGCCGCCTGCCGCCGACGCGCCGGACGTAGTGAAGCTGATCCATTGGGGCGCGGGCTTTTATCTGGTGAATCCGCAAACCAAAGATCCTTCAGGCGACCCGGATCCGCGGCGAATCCACCCCCAAACGGTCGAGCAGATCGCCTACGTCGTCTGGGCCTGGCCAGCGTTGAAGAAGTGGCTGCCGGAATCGTTCTATCAGAAATGCCGCGATTTCTGTTTCGCGAACTGGAAACCGTCCTTGGAAATCAGCCCCTGGTGGGACACCAAGACCTACTTGACCCCGGATGACCTGAAGGCAGGGAATCCTGGACACGGATTGCTCCATCCCTACAAGGGCCGCCACGCGCCCGGGCACTCGATCGTGCCCAACCTGCTCCTGCACGAGGTCGCCAAACGCGAAGGACTCGAGGACGCGCCAACCTATCTCGACGCCGCCGTGAAGCAGGCGGAGTGGTGCGTGCAAAACCTCGATTGGAACGACCCCCGCACCACCAAGGGCCACCGCATGTCCGAACACCGCACCATCCCCAACCTGGTCTGGCTGCTGCAAAAGTATCCGGATAAAGCCCCGGCGGGATTGAAGGAAAAAATTGCGGCATGGGTCGACGTGGCCATCAGCCGCTCCGACAACTTCTGGGACTACCGCCGCTACGACCTCGGCGATCATTGGTCGGTCCCGAAAATCAATGATGTCGGCAGCCTGCTTTCGCTGCCAGCGATCGCCACCGCTGCCGCCTGGGTCGTTGACGACCCGAAGAAAAAGGCGCGACTCGAACAGATTTCCACCGCCGCCATGGACCAGGTCTTCGGCCGCAACCCGCGCCTCGCCGCCGCACCGGGCCACCCGAAAATGGGATTCCCGGAAATCGAGCGCGGCTGGCCCATGCTCTACAAGAACGACAGCTGCGCGCGCCTTGAGCTCTGCCGCGGATCGATCTCGTCCTCGCCCGGCACCGAGATGTTTCCCTTCAACCCGAAAGGAGCCTTCCGCCACCCCGAAGGCTGGGTGAACTACGGCGCCTCCTGGTGCATCAGCCTCGCCTACCTGCAGTTCGACACGGCGGACAAAACCACACCAGAACTCAAATGACGCCCATAGGAAGCGGCCAAACCGGATCCACAACCCATGATCATCCCCACTCCACAAACAGGTCGCCTGTTCCTGGTGGCGTTCGCATCGCTCGCGCCCGTCATGGCGGCGGAGCCGGCCAGCTACACGCTGAAGCCGAAAGACAAGCACTCCGTGACGGTGACGGCCCACGGGGCCGGGACGGTCGATCTGGAAATGAGCTTTTGCATCCTGCGCACCGATCAGGCACCCAAGCCGGAAAACCGGCCACTGGCGATCGACGTCGACTACAACGCGCCGAGTTGGTACAATCCCCTGCTGAAGGAAGGCTCCGCCTCGATCCGGCAGAAGAACGATGACCTTTCCGTCGGCGATGGATTCGATCCATCGATCCTGAAAGGCTCCAAGGATGCGCGCACCGCGGATCTTTTCCAAGCCGCACCAAAGGTCACGCTGACCGCCATTCAAAGCCTCCAAACGGAGAAGGGTTTCCGCTTCCTTTTCCCCGATCATCCGGCATTCACCCTCGAGGCCACGATCGAGGTTCCGGATCCGGCAGCACCGCCGGTGTTGTCGTACCGCTTCACGGCAAGGAAGGACGGCTACTATTCCGTCGGCTTCACCGGGGCCCCAGCGCATGAGCTCGCGGCGGTCGATGAAA
>CBFGOB010000104.1:0-8287 GCA_965650215.1 uncultured bacterium
TGCCCTGCCTCAAGCCCGGCGGCCGCATCGTGTATTCGACCTGCTCGATCGAAGCCCAGGAAAACCACGACCTGGTCAGCGCCTTCCTTGCCGGCCATCCGGAACTCACACTCACCGATGAGCGCATCATCCTGCCCTTCGAACACGGCAGCGACGGCGCGTATGCGGCACGCATTGAGAAAGCCTGACGGAACGCGGACTTCAGTCCATGGGACCGATGCCATATGAAAAAAGGCAGGAAAGCCGTATGACTTTCCTGCCTCTCTGACGGATGACGATGGACCGTTGAACGCTGGTGATCGGCCTTGACCGATCAATAGCGGTAATGATCCGGCTTGTAGGGACCTTCGACGGGCACGCCGATGTAGTCAGCCTGATCGCTGGTGAGCTTGGTGAGCTTGGCACCGATCTTCTCGAGATGGAGTCGTGCGACCTCCTCGTCGAGATACTTGGGCAGGACCTTGACCTCACCGGGCTTGTACACGTCCTTGTTCTTCCAGAGGTCGATCTGCGCGAGCGTCTGGTTGGTGAAGCTGTTGGACATCACGAAGCTCGGGTGGCCGGTCGCGCAGCCGAGGTTCACGAGACGGCCTTCGGCCAGCATGTAGATGCTGTTGCCGGCCGGGAAGGTGTACTTGTCCACCTGCGGCTTGATGTTGAGACGGGTCACACCGGGTGCCTTTTCGAGGCGGTCGATCTGGATCTCGTTGTCGAAGTGGCCAATGTTGCAGACGATCGCCTGATCCTTCATCTTCTCCATGTGCTCAAGGCGGATGATGTCCTTGTTGCCGGTGGTGGTGACGTAGATGTCGCCCCAACCGAGGGTATCCTCGACCGTGAGCACGCGGAAGCCTTCCATCGCCGCCTGCAGGGCGCAGATCGGATCGACTTCGGTGACCACAACCTGCGCACCCTGGGCACGCAGGGCCTGGGCGGATCCCTTGCCGACATCGCCGTATCCGCAGACAACGCCGACCTTGCCGGAAACCATCACGTCGGTGGCGCGCTTGATGCCGTCGACCAGCGACTCGCGGCAACCGTAGAGGTTGTCGAACTTCGACTTGGTGACCGAGTCGTTGACGTTGATCGCGGGCACCAGCAGGGTGCCGGCCTTGGCCATCTGATAGAGACGGTGGACACCGGTGGTGGTTTCCTCGGAAACCCCCTTCCAGTCCTTGACGATGTTGTGGAACACGCCTGGCTGCTCGACCTTGATCTTCTTCAGCAGTTCCTTGATCACCTGCTCCTCGTGGCTGCCGGACGGAGTGTTGATCCAATCCGAACCATTTTCCATTTCGTAGCCCTTGTGGATGAGCAGGGTGGCGTCGCCGCCGTCGTCGACAATCAGTTGCGGGCCGAGGCCGCCTGGGAACTGCAGGGCTTCCCAGGTGCACCACCAGTATTCCTCGAGCGTTTCACCCTTCCAGGCGAATACCGGAATCTCCGCAGCCGCGATCGCTGCGGCGGCGTGGTCCTGGGTCGAGAAAATGTTGCAGGAAACCCAGCGCACATCGGCACCGAGGTCACGCAGGGTTTCGATCAGCACCGCGGTCTGGATCGTCATGTGCAGCGAGCCCATCACGCGCACGCCCTGGAGAGGTTTCTGCGGACCATACTTCGCGCGCGTCGCCATCAGGCCGGGCATTTCGTGCTCGGCGATGTCGATTTCCTTACGGCCGAACTCGGCGAGGCTGATGTCTCTGACTTTGTAATCGGTAAAGCTCATGCAGGTGGGATTCATGGTTTCAAGTTTCAAGTGTTCAGTTTCAAGAATTCAAGAAGGACGGGATTGGATAGAGCGGATCAAACCCTGAAGCATGGATGAGATTTGCCTGGATTCGGCGATCATGGCCCTGCTCTTTTCATGATCAATCAAGCCAAGCTCTGCTGCAATGTATGTCTGAGTTCGAAGCTCACCATTTGAGCCCTTTGCAATCCGTAAAAATCGGATAAAATCACCGTTGGAATCTCGTTCCTGACCTTCGGCGACATTCGACGGAACAGACAACGAGGATCGTTCCATCTGGTCTTTGATGGAAAATCGTTTCGTGTTTTCAAGCGTTCGATAGACATCAATGGTCTGGCAGCACGCACGCTTCCAAACTTCGAGGTCTTCAAATGATTGGTATGCCATATTGCCTTTTTCTTGAAACTGAACACTTGAAACCTGAAACTCATCCAATTGCCTTTCTCAGCGCCGCAACCTTGTCGGTCGCTTCCCAAGTCAGCTCCTTGTCGTTCTTGCCGAAGTGACCGTAGTTGGTGGACTTCGAATAGATCGGACGCAGCAGCTTGAGCTGCTTGACGATGTCGGCGGGCTTGAAGGAAAAGACCTTGAGGATCGCCGCGAGGATCTTCGCATCGCTCACAATGCCTGTGCCGAAGGTGTCGACATGCACGGAAAGCGGCTTGGGATGGCCGATGGCATAGGCGAACTGGACCTCGCAGCGCTTGGCGAGGCCGGCGGCGACGACATTCTTCGCCACCCAGCGACCCATGTAAGCCGCCGAACGGTCGACTTTCGACGGATCCTTGCCGGAGAAGGCACCACCACCGTGGCGGCCCATGCCACCGTAGGTATCGACAATGATCTTGCGCCCGGTGAGGCCGGAGTCGCCTTGCGGACCGCCAACGACGAACTTGCCGGTCGGGTTGATCAGGTATTCGGTGTCCTTGGTGAGCAGGTTTTTCGGCAGCACTTTCTTGATCACCTGCTCGATACAGAATTTCTTGATCTCGGCATGACTGACATCAGCGGCATGTTGGGTCGAAATGACGACATTGACGATGCGGGTTGGTTTGCCATTCACATACTCGACGGCGACCTGCGACTTGGCATCGGGGCGCAGCCACTTCGCCAGCTTGCCGGCCTTACGGATGCGCGTGAGCTCACGGCCCAGACGATGGGCGAACATGATTGGCGCCGGCATCAGCTCTGGCGTCTCGTCGCAGGCATATCCGAACATGATGCCCTGATCACCGGCACCTTGTTCCTCGTGCCCTTTGCCGTCGGCTTTCTTCGCGTCCACCCCCTGCGCGATGTCAGGCGACTGGGTGGTCAGGTAGTTGTTGATGAACAAACGGTCGGCGTGGAAAATGTCATCGTCGTTGGTGTAGCCAATGCCGCGCACCGCATCGCGGATCACCTTTTCGATGTTGATCACCGAGCCGATCGGCTTTTGACCGATTTTGGGGATCGTGATCTCGCCGCCGACCACCACCACGTTGCTCTTCACGAAGGTCTCACAGGCGACCCGGCTCTTGGGATCCACGGCCAGACAGGCATCCAGAATGGCGTCGGAAATGGTGTCGGCCACCTTGTCGGGATGCCCTTCGCCTACGGATTCAGAGGAAAAAATGAACTTGCTCATGAGGTTTTGAATTTTCGTATCGTCAAATCGTGATTTGTTGATACAACCGCTTTGCCATGGCGTCAATGCTCAAGTCCCTGAAATTGTTGTCTGACCCCACCCGCCTGCGGATTCTGATGTTGCTGCGCGCCGAACCGCTGTCAGTGGCCGAGCTGCAGGAGATTCTGGGGATGGGCCAAAGCCGGATTTCGACCCAGCTTTCGCAACTCAAGACTGCGGGACTGGTCAATGACGAGCGCAGCGGCAAGAACAACATTTACACCTGCACGGCGACCGGGGACCTCATGGAAGTCGCCCAGTTGGCTGCCGACGAGATCCCGGAAATCGGTGAGGACCAGGCCTCCCTGCGCCATCTGCTGCGCAAGCGCCGCGACATCGCCCGTGCGTATTTCGACGAACTCGCAGGCCGCTTCGGCAAGGACTATGTGCCCGGTCGCTCGTGGAAGGCACTCGCCGAGGCGTTGATCAAGATCCTGAACTACGAAGTGGTTGCCGACCTCGGATCCGGCGAAGGCACCCTGGCGCAGCTGCTCGCCCAACGGGCGAAGAAAGTCATCTCGGTGGATCTCTCGCCGAAAATGGTCGAGTTCGGTCAGGCCCTCGCCAAACAGAACGGCCTCGACAACCTCGAGTATCGGCTTGGCGACATTGAAGCACCGCCGATCGATGACCAGAGTCTCGATCTTGCGATTCTCAGCCAGGCCCTGCATCACGCCGAGCACCCACAGCGCGCGATCGATGCCGCCTACCGCGCGCTCAAGCCGGGCGGACGGCTCATCGTCCTGGATCTGTTGCAACACCAGTTCGAAGAAGCCCGCGAACTCTATGCCGACCATTGGCTCGGCTTCTCCGAAAGCGAGCTGGCCATGATGCTCGAAAAGGCCGGCTTCGAGCAAATCGAAACCATCGTCGCCGACCGCGAACCGAATCCTCCGCATTTCCAGACCCTGCTGGGGATTGGGGTGAAAAGCTAGCGGCTGGGAGCTGGGAGTAAGAAAATAAAGAAGTGCTACGCTCTCTTACTCTCCGCTTTCTACACCAGCTGCGTGTCGACCAGATAGCGGTAGGTGCCGTCGCGTGCGATCAGCTCGTCATGGGTGCCGCTTTCGACGATCTTGCCGTGGTTGAAGACAAGGATCCGATCGGCGTGACGCACGGTGGAAAGGCGATGGGCGATGACCAGGCTGGTGCGGCCTTTCATGAGGTGCTCGAGCGCTTCATTGACCAGGCGCTCGCTTTCGGAGTCGAGGGCGGAGGTCGCTTCGTCGAGCAATAGGATTTTCGGATCGGCGAGGATCGCGCGGGCGATGGCGATGCGCTGGCGCTGCCCCCCGGACAGCTTGGTGCCGCGCGGGCCGACGAGGGTTTCATAGCCTTCCGGCAGTGCGGCGATGAACTCATGGGCATTCGCCTGCTTGGCCGCCTGTTCGATTTCCCCAAGCATGGCCCCGGGTCTGCCATACTCGATGTTTTCACGGATGCTGCCGCCGAAGAGCAGGACCTCCTGCGGCACGATGGCGATCTGCGAACGGATCGACTGCAGCGACAACTCCGCCGCATTGCGGCCATCGAAGAGCACCCGGCCACTCTCGGGATCGTTGAATCCGAGCACCAGGCCGAAGGTCGTTGATTTGCCAGCACCCGAAGGGCCAACAAGTGCGACCCGCTGGCCCGGCCGCACCTCGAAGCTCAAATCCCGCAGGACCGGCACATCCGGCCGCGAAGGATAGCGGAAGCCGACCTGTTCGAAAGCCAGCGCGCCGGAAAGCGTCGCCGACTCCTCCCCACCCCGGCGCTCCGGACCGATGTCGAGCAGCTCTTTCAAGCGCTCGGCCGCACCGGAGGTCTGTTGGAATTGGGAAATGATCTCCGGCAGCGAACCCAGGGAGGCACCCACGAAGATCGAGAACAAAATGAACGATGCGAAATTGTTCCAATCGATTTCCCCGGTCGCCAGCATCCGTGCGCCGTGCCAGGCGACGAAGGAAATCGTGCCGAACAAACAGAAAATCACGAAGGATAAAAACCCCGCACGGTTCTTGGCACCACGCTTGGTGACATCAAGGAAACGCTCCAACGAACGCGCATAACGCTGCTGTTCGAACGGCTCGTTGGTGAAGGCTTTAACATCCGCAATCCCCTGCACGGTTTCTTCGATGACCGTGCCCGCATCCGCGAGCGAATCCTGTGCGGCTTTCGAATACCCGCGCACCTTGCGGCCGAAAAACGCGATCGCCAGCACCACCACCGGCACACTGCCGAGCATGATCAAGGACAGCTTCCACGAGGCGACAAAGATGAAAATCAGCCCGCCGACGAGGATCACGCTTTGGCGTACCGCCTGTGGCACGGTGGTCAGCAACGTTTCCCGAACCACTCCCAGATCCGACGACACCCGGTTGCTCAGCGCACCCGAGCGTTGCTCTTGAAAATACGCCATCGGCAGCCGCACCATGTGTTCGAACAAATCGGCACGCAGGCGGTTCAAGGCCGACTCGCCGGAGCGGATGAAACCCTGCACGCGGCAAAAAGCCACCACGGCCTGCAAGGCCAGGATGCTCAGCAGGTTGATCACAATCTGGTTCGAGCGCTCCAGCACCACCTGGGGATCAACCTGCTGCTTGAGAGCATCCGCCGGACTGCCGATCAGCTGACCGAGGAAATACGGAAAGGCCAGCGACAGGATCGCTGTGAACAGCAAGGCGGCCACGGACGGGAAAAAAACCAGCTTTTCCCGCATCAGGTACCCCCCGATCCAACGCAGGGAGGACATCGATTTCTTGGACAAAGCGGCGGGCATGGCGGCATGGGAACCCATCACGGGCCCGCCGTCAATGGCGGGGGCTCCGCGATTCTTGCGACCCGTTGCCAAGTGTCGGACTTTCTGGCAAGGTCTCCGCAATGTTGCGCCCAAAGGTCCATATGCTCACCTGGCTGCTTGCATTGTGCAGTCTGAGCCTGCCCGCATCGGCCGTGATCGTCGCGGGCGCCAGCGGCGGCGGCAACACCACCAACAACACCACTCCGGCGCAATATTTCACGGAAACCGGAACCCCGCTGCCGCAGCTGGACAATGTGATCCTCTACGGCGGCAACGGCTCGGGCGTCTATCTCGGCTACGATGCCGACACCCGCGAGGTCTGGGTGCTCACGGCCCGTCACATCGGCACCAACAGCTCGGCAGGCTCCGCCGTCACGATTGATGGCCTCAGCTACGACCGGGTTTCCAGCGGCGCCGAGTATGCCGAGCTCGTGATCGGAGACCTTCGCTTGGTGAAATACAAGCGGGCTGACAACCAAGTGCCGAGCCTGGGCGCTCTCAGCCTTTCGACCACCATTCCGACCGCCTCCACCAGCTTGGTCATGGCTGGCTTCGGCCGCAACCGGGTTGAACACGCGGCGACAAGCGCAGGCATGAACGACTCCACCTCCACCGGCGTCGGCACCGGTTACCACTGGGCCGCGTCGCGCATCATGCGCTGGGGCACCAACCAGATCGAGGACCTCGGCGGCGGAAGCACGCTCACCGACGTCAACCTCGGACTCGGCTACACCACCACGACCTTCGTCACCGATTTCGACCAACCCAGCGGCGGTCAATGGCTCAGCGCCAACGAGGCCCAAGGCTCATCCGGCGATTCGGGCGGCGCGGCCTTCATCAACATCAACGGCACCTGGATGCTTGCAGGCATCATGTCAGCGATCGGCACGGATGCCGGCCAGGACGCCAGCTCCGCAGCCTTTGGCAACCTCACCTACATCACCGAACTGAGCACCTATGCCAGTGACATCCAAAATGCGATCGGCGTCACGCTCATCCCCGAGCCTTCATGGACTGCGCTGCTCGCGGCGACCGGCATTCTCGCCCTGCGGCGGCGCAGGCCTTCAACAATGTAGCGTCGCTTTGTGAGGGCGGCGGTGAACACCCTGCCTGCGGCAGCGAAATGGCGACACTCACAGAGCGCCGCCACACCTCGCGAGAATCCACAGCAGATCGGCGAGTTTGTTGAAAAACAAACGCACGGCCTCGGGCACCGGCTCGCCGGATTCGTGCAGGCGCAGGATCGCCCGTTCGGCACGACGCGCCACCGCCCGGGCGAAATCGATGCCGGCACGTGCCTGGCACCCCTCCGCTCCGGGCCTGGCCCAGCCGCTGAAACGGATGCCGCGTGCCTCGTAAGCATGTGCTTCACCCACGATCCACTCGACATCCGTGGCTTCGATCAGCGGAAACCCGTGCTCGCGGTATCGCGCTTCGTCTTCCGGCAAGGTCGCCAATTGCCCCATCAGGCCCACCAGCTTTTCCTGGATCCGATCCACCAGGCCCAGCCACTCGACCGAGGGATCGAGAGTACGCGCCATGCCCAGCGCCGCATTGAGTTCATCGACACATCCCAGGCACTCCATCCGCAAGGCGGTCTTGGAGATTCTTTTGCCAAACAGCAGGTCCGTCTCCCCTGAATCGCCGCGGCCGGTGATGATGCTCATGGCCGAAACCCTAGCCGGAAGAATTTTCGATGTCCATCCGCGTTGATCCGTGCTTGTTGTGGTCCGGCAATGAAACTGGCGAAACTGGGCGACGGACCGGAAATCTTCCACACCCTCCAGGGTGAGGGAATCACGGCCGGCTGCCCTGCGGTCTTCATCCGCGCCTCGCGCTGCAACCTTCACTGCGTCTGGTGCGACACCGACCACACCTGGAATTTCGAAGGCACGCCCTGGGCCCACGAGAAGGATCGCAATCCGGCATACCGGAAATTCGACAAGGAAGCGGTCACCATCGAACTCAGCCCGGCCGAGGCGGCCCGCATGATCCTGGATTTCGACTGCCCGCGGGTGGTGATCACCGGTGGCGAACCGCTGCTGCAGGAGGCCGGGTTTCTGGAAATGATCGCCACCATCCGCCAGCGGATGCC
>CBFGOB010000105.1:0-8252 GCA_965650215.1 uncultured bacterium
CAGGCCGGCGTGGTCGCTGCACTGCGGGGCTGGCACAGGGATCTCGCCGGTGCGATGCTTTTTCTCGGATTTGGAGCGCTTGGACATGGATCAGACGGATTGGACTGATCGGGATGGATCAATGATGCGTCAGGATGAACTCGACGAGTTCGCTGGTGCCTTCCTCGATCTCGAGTTCAATCTCGTCGGACCAGCGGTTGAAAATGCTTTGGGGAATGACGGCGGCGAGGGCGATGAGGAGGCCCGCAGCCGTGGTGATGAGGGCTTCCGCGATACCGGCGGCAACCGCACCACCGCCACCACCGACGCTGCCAGCCTCGGCAAGACCGGCGAAGGAGGCGATCATACCGGTGACCGTTCCCGTCATCCCGAGGAGCGGTGCGGCCATGGCGATGGTGGTGAGCACGTCGAGGCGCTTGTTGACGATGCTCATGGCCTGGGCGCTGTAGTCATCCATCACCTGCCCCACGACGAGGCGCATCGTTTCCGCGCTCTCGTTCTTGCCGAGGAGTTGTTTGTAGGAGCGGAGACCGGCGAGAAGCACCGAGGCGATGGGTCCGCGGGCGGCTTCGCATTCGGAGATCGCGCCAGCGATGTCGTTTGCACGAAGTTTGGTGATGATCTTGATGCGCAGCGAGCGGGTATCGACCTTGCGGTTTGCGCGGAATGCCATCCAGCGGTCGTAACAGACGGCGAGGCCGACGAGGCTGCACAGCATGAGCGGGATCATGAGCGGCCCGCCTTTGAGGATTTGTTCGATCATAGGTTTCGGATGGTTCGTAGGTGGAGAATGGATCAATGGGTGGGAACGCCCATGCCGTCGAGCACGCGCAGGGCTTCGCCGGGGCTCAGGGAGATCTGGGGGATTCGTAGGGCTTCGGTGGGGGCGATGCTGAGTTGGCCGGTAGAATGGATGTATTGGCTGGCGTGGCAATCCGCGAGTGGCACGCGTTCCAGATATTTGCGGCGGGCCACGGCGAACAGGACGAGGTCGTCGCCATCGATGGCAAGCCACAGCGGGGCCGTGCGCCACCAGCGGCCGGCATCGACACGGGTGCGCGTGCGCTGGAGCAGCCGAGGTTCGCGGCCGCCACAGGCTTCGTGCAGCAACATGGTTTCCAGTGGGGTCATCGGCGTCTGCTCTTTTTCTCGTTCTTGAGTGCTTCGATCATGCGTTCGCGATCCTGGTTTTCCTGCGCGACAAGCTGTCCGAACACCGGATCCGCAATGCGTCCGCGCGAGTATTTCGCCCAGATGCTGTCGGGGAAGTCGAAAGTGACACGGCGGTAGGTCGCATAGGCTTCCTTGATGGCATCGCCGCGCCCCCTGTAATTGTCTTCGGTAAGGGTTCCGGCGTAGCGCTCGTGGCTGATGCCGCTCCAATACAAGGCCTGGGAGCGGATTTCCTTGTCGTCGTATTCCTCGTTTTCGAAGACCGGCTTGAGGATCTTGATCGCCTTTTGGTATTGGTGGGCGCGCATGTAGTTCTGGCCCGCGCGGAGACCGGCCAGTCCGGCGAGCGGGTCCTGCGGGAACCTTTCGCGGAGCTTGGCAAAGACCATGGCGGCATTGAGGAACTGCGGGTAGGACAAGGCGTCGAGGCGCAGCACTTCGGCCTTGGAAGCATCATCCGTTTTTTCGCGCAGCGGATCGGCCTGTTGTTTGAACTCCGTGCCCTTGGCCTGGTAGTATCCGCCGAGGCGCGACATCACGGACGGGATGAGTTCGTGATCGGGGTATTTGTAGGCAAGCTTGACGTATTCCTCCACGGCATTCTCGGTCTCCTTCATCTTCTCATAGACGAGGGCCGTCTTGAACTGCGACTTCGGCGCGAATTCCGAATCGGGGTAATCGCCGGCGACTTTGGTGAAGCGGGCGAGCGCGTCCTGGTACATCGGCAGCTTGGAATCCTCGTTCTTCGAGAGGTCGGCGTATTCCTGCGCGAGGTTGCCGAGCAGGTATTCCGCCTGGGCCTTCAGTTCGTCGCTGCGGTGCGACGCCACGGCTTCGGCGAGCAGCTTGCGGGCCTGGGCCATTTCGCGGCGGGCCAGGCTTTCCTGTTCCATTTCGCGGTGTTTCTTGGCCAGTTCGAAGAAGCACTCGGCGAGGGTGAATCCGGTGGTGACCGCCATTTCATCGCCGGTGTATCGCTTGCTGAATGGCTCAATACCGCCATCGGCACCCATGTTGACGGCGACCTGGAAGGATTGGCCGGAGTAGGAAACCGCGACTTCATCGCCGTAGCGGACGGGGAATCCGTTGAGGGCAACCGGTGGCAGTTGCGCAGGCAGCGTGGCATCCGCATAGCTGAGCGAGAACACGCTCTTGAAGATGCCGCTGTGCGCTTCGGTTTCCTGGAGTTCGTATTCGGTGGCAGCACCGGCCGCGGACTTGAGCGAAACCTTGAGCGTATCGCGGTTCGGGCTTTGGTCGCCTGCGGGATCGATCACGCGAAGGTAGATTTTCTCACCGACAAACGCGCGGTCGAGCGGCCCGCTGTAATTGGCCTGCATCACATCGAGGATCGAATTGCTACCCACGGTGTAGGACGATGTCTTCCACATCACTTGGCCATCGGGACCTTCGAACGCATAGCCCACGTGGACAATGTCGCCGGTGCGCACCGCAAGACCATCGGGAATGGCATCATCGGTGAGTGCCTCCGCCGCGGCAGTGGCGAAACTGCGGTCGGGCAGGTCGCCAAGGAGGAGCGGGATGGCGAACGAGAATCGGCCTTCTTCGAGCGGTGTCGTGTTGGTGGGCGGGAGCGGCGGGCGGCCGACCTGGTATCCGGCGGGAGTCACCAGACCCGGCCGGCCGAGGGTCCCGGTAAGTTTGAGAGTGCCCGGAACGGCAGGATCGAAAGTGGAACCCGAGACATTCGCCTTCTTGCGGCCGGACTCGGTCTGGACGTAGGCGTGGATCGTGCTGCTGCGGGCCAATGCGAGGTGTGGGGAGACCACATCGAAACACAGACTTGCGCTTGCAAGGGCTTCGTGGGGCCCTTTGGCGTCGCCAGCGTGCTTGTAGTTGAGCGTGAAGCGCGGGGCGACCACCTCGATGGCCGGGGTTTTGGCGGCGGTTTTTGACTTCGGATCGGATTCCACCTTGGGCGCGGGCAGTGCTTCGCTGTAGGTCGGATAGGATTCCAGAACCGGATCCTTGTATCCCGCGTGCTGGAGTTCCACCGTGCGCGTGGCGGCAATTCCGGGGTCGAGGTTTTCCATATCGTGGTAGGCGAGTGTCATGCCACCGCCTTCGGCCACCTTGATTTCCGAGGCACGTGCGGGCTCACCCAGCACAGGGAACACTCGTCCGAGGAAGCGTCCGCTGTGTTCCTCGGTTTCGACGGCCTGGATGGTGGCGGTTCCCCCGTTGGTGGAAGTGACTTTGACTTCGACGATGTCCTTTTCCGGGCTGGTGTCCATGTCCGGATCCTCGACCACCACGGCGATGGCGTCGTCGTAGCGGAAGCGGCGGATGGCTTCGAGGACGAGTTCGCGCTCCCCTTCCTTGTTGGTCACGTAGTTGAGGAAGGAGGCGGAGATCACGGCGTTGTTGAAGGCCACCTTGAGGCGGTCCTCATGGCGTGTGCGTTTCGGAGTGACCGGCCGCGGGTCCTCGTAGCGGACGGCGATCTGGTCGCCGGGCACCACTTCGAGCTGCTCGTTGGTGCGCAGGCTCATGAAATCCTGGGCGACCGGGAGCAGTGCCTTGCCCTCGCGGTTGTTGAGGGTGACCTTGCGGATGACGGGAGCGATACCCTTGTGTTCGAGGATGGCGAAGCGGATCAGGCGCGCCTGGGTGCGGTCGCCGAAGGCCACCTCCCATGACCCGCCGGCCGCGGAACGGACGTCGGCTGGTTGGGGAATCGATCCGCGGGCGGTTTCGGGGAAACCGGCGGGATCGAACATCGAGTCCGGGCAGGGCTGGAGTTCCTGTTTGCCCGGCACATCGCAGAGCAGAACCGGTTTGGACTCCAGGATCTGGGAACGGCCCAGGTTGCACCAGATCTGGATTTCATGCAGGCCGGGAGCCAGTTCGCGCTCGATGAGAAGCGGATTGTCGGAATCGGTTGCGGCAGGCACACCATCGATGAGGAGAAGGGCCCCGCTCTTGCCGTCGGCGGACATCGCAGGAAGTCCGGTGACCTGGAAGCGGCGGATGGCGGCGGTTGCTTGATGGAACAGCGCGCGGTAGCGGAAGATAACCCCATATCCCGGATGTCCGGTTTCCGCCAGAGGCAGCTTGTCGGCAGACAGGCTTCTGACGTGTTTGGATAGGAATTTCACGGCTGATGCATGGGCGGTGATGTCCATGGCTTCGTGCCAATCGGCCGGAATTTCGCGTCCTTTGGGCGCGGAGACCCGCAGTAGGTTGTTGCCGTAATTCGGGAACGAAGACACGTGGGGCCGGCCATCCCAAACCTCATTGTCCTCCGGAATGCGGGCGCGGGTGACCCAGTCCTTGCCATTCATCGAAGTCTGGATGAGGAAGCGGGTGAGTTGTTGGTCGGCGCCGCCGCTGTCGAGGGTGAGTTTGCCTGGCGCGGCGTTGTCATTGAGGTTCACGCCGAAGATGTGGATCTCCTTTCCATCGCCCACGCTTCCCTGCCAACCAGGGTAATCCACGCTGCTGATGGCCATGTTCGGGTCGCGGCCGGGGGCATTGTCGGTGGCGTAAGCCATCGCTTGGGCCGGACTGGTAGGGATGGAACCTTCGAACTCTCCACTGAAGGGTGTGGTTTCCTTGAGGACGAGTTTGCGGATTTCGTCGCCGCTGGTGGTGGTGAGGCTGACAAACACCTCGTCGATGTCCGCTGTGACGCTGCGGTCGGGATCGGTCACGCGCAGATAGATCGGGTTGCCCGGACGCACAGCGCGGGTGCCGAGCGCGGCTTGGGAGGTGGAGAGACCGAGTTCCTCGATGTCGAGTTTGCGTTGTCCTTCGCGCGGTGGGAAAGCGCCGGACGAAGCGGCGAGCCGGGCATCCGACGCGACGTGGATGACCACATCCGGATCAGCGGGCAGGTCTTTCATTTTCGCACGGAAGCGTGCCGAGTATCCATAACGGATTTCGTCGTCGCCGAGGATTTGCAGCACCTTGTCCCCGGGTGTGGGTGGTCCGAGCGCGGTGGCCACCTCGGCGCGGAACTTCTCCTTGCTGTCGCCGAGCTGATAGAGAAGCACGCGTTCGGAGTCGCCGGACTTCGCGCGGATCTCGACTTCGATATCGGCACCGACGCCGGAGATGTTGAGCGTGGGGTCGCGCAGGTTGATTTTCACCGCTTCGCCCGGAACGATGACGGTCTTGTCCTGGGAAGGTCCGAGTTCGATCTCGCTGGCTTCCACAAGCTTGCGCATCTGGTAGTGGATTTTCCCGCGGAGAATGAGGGCGTCCGGATGCTTCGGTTCCTGACGCAGGACTTGTTCGATTTCGTCGAGCGCTTCCGCGAAGCTTTCCTGATCCATGAGCACCTCGGCGCGGGCGTAGCGGACTTTTTTCCGGAACTCCGGGTTGGAGAGCTTCATCAGCTTGTCGAGTTCGGTCATGGCAGCACCGAAGTTCTTGGTCACGCGGTCCACACGCACCGATCCGAGGGCGGCGATGAGTTGCATCTCCATGCCATCGTATTCGGCGGCTTCGGCGACCTTGCGGTACCAAGCGCGTGCGGTGGGCAGGGCTCCTTTGCGGAAGGCGAGGTCGGCATAAGAAACCTTGAGGCGGGCATCCTGTTCGAGGCTGAGGGTGCCCGGCGCTTCGCGGGCCCAGATGGTGAGATCCTTGACGAGGTTCTCCGCGTTCTGGTCGCGGTCCGTCTGGATGTTGCGCTCAAGGAGCCACATCGAGTAATCGACGGGCAGCGTGCGCATCACGGCCTGGAGTTTATCGGCGTGCTCGAGGTAGAGCTGCCAGGCGGAGTCGAGGTTGCCGAGGACGAATTCCGCGTTCGACTTGTGGATGGCGAAGGCCGGGTCGGTTTCATCGACGGTGATTTCCACGTCACCGATCAGGCCGGCGGCCTTGCCGGACACCGTGCGGAGGCGCGAGATGATGACGGGGATCCCTGGGTCGTTCTGTGGGTTGCGTGTGGCGAGGGCTTTTGCAGTGGGGCCGGAGGAACCCGCACGCGAGAGGGACATGGCGATGGATGGCTGGTTGGCGGCCAATGCCTTCTCGGCGAGGACGGAAAGCGCGGCGGCACCGTAGTACCAGCGTTCATCCTCGGTGGCTGCCGCGGCGTGCCAAAGGCCACCGATCAAGGGTTCCAATTGTGCCCAATTGCCTTTTTCACCCGCTTCCTTGGCGACACGAATGATCAATGCTTCGTAGCCTTGGCCGCGGGTATACGCTCCAAACGGTGCCGCTTCGCGGAAGAGTTGGAATACCAAACCACGGGTTTCATCGGACCATGCGGGCAGTGCGGCCACTTTCTGCAGGCTGGTGATTTCCACCGGTGTAGGGGCTTGCAACGCCTTGGTAACCACCGTCTTGAAGGCAGCCTCTACCGCAGCGGGTGCGGCATTTTCCGGCAGCTCGCGAAGTTCGCTGCTGACGGAGGTGGGTGTCCATGGGTTGGCGGAGCGCACGGTGGCCAGGGAACCGAAATACGTATCGCGTGCGGCGGTGGCACGGTAGACCGGGCCGAGCTTCTGCCATGCGGGAGAAGCGAGGAGATCGTTGATGAGCTGTTTCGCCTCGTCGGATTTCGGATCCACCGCGTGGAGCCAGATGCCGAACATCGTTTCCGAAACGGTTCCGGTACCCATTTGCGCGCGGATTTGTTGGGCGAAATGGGTGATCAGGTCAGCCGCGACCTTGCGGGTTTCCTGCTGGTGGTACCTCGCGTGGTTTCCAGGCGCGATGGCCCGCCACGCCAAACGCCCCGAGCCGAATTGGACTTTGTCGGCGGCGACACGGAGCAGCTCTTCGCTCTTGATCTCCTTGAACATGGCGACGGCATCGGGCGCAGGAGCATTGGCGAAGAGATCACCCCAGAGGACAAATGCACCCGGTATGGATGGGGTGCCGGAAAGGTCGGTCATCAATACCTTGAAAGCAGCCATGCGGTCCTTGGTGGCCGCCTTCGGTTCGACTTGTTTTTTGAGTCGCTGATAACGGGCGTCCAGGGAGGCATGTTTCTTGACCGCATCTTCCTCCTTTTCCTTGCCGCGTTCGAAGATCCCGGCATGCCAGACGGTTTTGCAGACTGGTTTGATATCTGCCGTGCGCCACATTTCCGTTTTCATCATCGCATCGATGACAGCGGAGTAGCGGCGTTCGTCCGAGGCGGCGAAAACGCGGATCAATGCCGCGTCGATGTGCGGGTTGCGCACGAGGTGTGGTGCGAGCAGTTTGGCTTCGTCCGGTTTGAGCGAGGCATCGAACAGCGGGACATGGGGAGCATCGAGCGAATTGAAGACCTGCGGGACCTGGACAACGAGCTGGCGGAGTTCCGGGATGCTGAAGAGGTACTGGGCCATGGAACGGCCACCGCCAGCATGCTTGGGGTAATGGGACAGCAGTTGCCGCGCCTGGTCCGGGGAAAGCGTGCGTATGGCTTGCAGGATAGGAGCCGCTTTGGCGGCGCGGCCTACCTCAACGGCATTCATGAATTCACCATTGTGATAGAAATCGAAATTCATCCAACCATTGGCAACGAGTAGGGAGCCTTCGAAGGGAAGGGCGGCCACAAGAGCCTCGGCCGCCTTGAGGGCATCGTTGAGGGATGCCTCGTTGATCTTGCGCTTGTCTTTGAGGGCGGCGAGGATACGCAACGAGAGCGGAGCGCTTTCCGCAGCCCAAAGCAGGCGGGCCTTCACTTCCGGCGTCGTGCGGGTGGCTGCGGCAAGGGCGCGGAGCGCGGTAATGACTTCCTCCGAAGTGTGTTTGTAGGTTTCGATTTCATCCAGCAAGCGCGTGAGCTGTGGGGCGAAGTCGTCCAACGGCTCCTGTCCGTTGTGGATTTGGGCAAGGCAGTTGGCCATGCCGGCCCAGTCGCGGCGTTGGGTTGCCTGTTCGAGGAACCAGCGGTCGTAGCGCGCGGTGTTGGCCACCGTGCGGAGGCGTTTTCCTTCCTGTTTGAGGAAGAGGAACGCCGAATCGGAATCACCCAGTTGGTTTGAGAGCAGGCGCATCATTGAGGCAAACGACTCGGTGGCGAGTTTGCCATCGATGCCCTGCTGCATGAGGAGCTTGCGGTAGAGGCCGGAGGCCATGGTGGCATCGCCCGCGCGTTCGGCGGTGAGGGC
>CBFGOB010000106.1:0-8239 GCA_965650215.1 uncultured bacterium
TTCACCATGGGAACCCAATGGCAGTTCAAGCCCACCAACGAAGTCTACAAGTCGGGGACCAAGATGATCAACATGCTGATCGAAACCCGCGCCAAAGGCGGCAACCTGCTCCTCAACGTCGGCCCCGAACCGTCCGGCGTGATCCCCTTCGAACAAGAACGCCTGCTCCGCGAACTGGGCCTCTGGATCTTCATCAACGAAGAGGCCGTGTACCGGGTCCGCCCGTGGCACGTCACCCACGAAGGGGACGTCTGGTTCACCCGCTCGGCAGATGATCCTGATACCGTGTATGCCTATCTGACCGGACAAGGCGAATGGAAACGCGGCCACCGCAAGAAGTTCGTGCTGAAATCCGTGAAGGCCACGGATGCCACCAAGATCAGCGTTCTGGGACACGATGGCGTGCACCTCGAATACGAACCGAAAACCGATGCCTCGCCGAAGTTCGTCCAGAAAGACGATGGCCTCCACCTCGACATCATGCTCGCCCAGCGGATCTACAACAATTCCATCTGGCCCAACCCCGTGGTCGTCAAGCTGACCGCCGTGGAACAACACAAATGAACACCAGAACCATAAGGTAGGCTTGCTCGTAAGAGCAAGGGTTCCCGGCGTCAAAGGCTGCCCGACTTGGTTTTACAACCAAGCCTACGTTTTCAAGAGTTTCCGCAAAAAAACAAATCACTACCATAATTAACCATGACAAACAAACGATTGATGAGAGTGCTCGCTACCGGCCTGCTGGCCGCCATGATCCATGGTGAGGCGCATGCGCAAGCGCCGGTGTTGAAGAGTGAGTCGGTGGAGGATTACAACAAGCGCATGGCCTGGTTTGCGGAAGCGCAGTACGGCATGTTCATCCATTTCGGACTCTATTCCCAGCTGGGCGGATCCTGGAAAGGCAAACCCGTGGGCGGCTACGCCGAATGGATCCAGGACAAGGCCAAAATCCCCCGCGACGAGTATGCGCAACTGGCCAAGACCTTCAACCCCGCCAAGTTCGACGCGGAACTCATCGTCAGCGCCGCCAAGCAGGCCGGTATGAAGTATCTTGTTATCACGACCAAACACCATGAAGGCTTCTGCCTCTGGGATAGCAAATACACCGAGTTCGATGTTGCCATCACACCGTTCAAAGGACGGGACATTCCCGACGAATTGAACAAGGCCTGCAAGAAGCACGGCATCAGGTTCGGGGTGTACTACAGCATTCTGGATTGGCACCATCCCTCCCAGGAGGGCCTGGGCTATCACAACAAAATGCTGGAGGGCCGGAAACAGGAATATGCCGACTACCAAAGGAACCAGGTGCTCGAGCTGATTGAAAAATACGATCCTGCCGTGATCTGGTTCGACGGCGACTGGGCCAATTGGTGGACCATTCCGGATGGCATCGAGCTTTACAACGCGATCCGGAACGCGAGCCCGACCGTCATCGTCAACAACCGCGTGGCGAAACGCCAGGGTTTCCAGTCCGATTACGTCACGCAGGAACAGGAGCACTTCAAGGGGGCGTTTCCCATGCACTGGGAAGGATGCTACACGATGAACAAAACCTGGGGCTTCAGCGCGCACGACAAAGCCTGGAAGACTCCGGAAACCATCTACAACAAGCTCAAGGACATCAACGAAAAGGGCGGCAACCTGCTGCTCAACGTCGGCCCCGATGGTGACGGTGTGGTGCAACCGGAAGCATACGGGATCCTCGCCAAGACAGCGGAACTCCTGAAAGCGCAGCCCATCACCAAGTCGATTCCAAAGGTCACCGAGGTGCCCGATGCTTCCAAACGGTGAGCCGTCAAGCCGCGATGTGGCAATGCCACACTTCATGCCCACTGCATCCTCTATGAGTTGTCTTTCCCCGCATCCCACATCCCGGCCATGAATATGAAGTCCATCATTTTCCTTGTCCTTCTCCTGCCTATGGCCGCCAGGGCGGAGTCGAAATTCTTCCCGGCGGAGCAGCTGATCACCACCGGAGTTTTTTACTACCCCGAGCATTGGGATGAGGGCCAGTGGGAACGCGATATCAAGAAAATCGCGGATCTGGGTTTCGAGTTTGTCCACATGAGCGAATTCGCCTGGGCGGCCCTTGAACCGGAAGAGGGCGTTTTCCGTTTTGAGTGGCTGGATACGGCAGTCGGTCTGGCGGAAAAGCATGGCTTGAAGATCGTTCTCTGCTCGCCCACCGCCGCGCCGCCAGCCTGGCTCTCGACCAAGCATCCGGAGATCCTTCGGGTCAATGAACAAGGCATGCGTCTGGTTCACGGCCGCCGCAAGCACGCCTCGTTTTCCAGTGATTTCTATCGCCAATACAGTCTGGGGATCGTTGAGAAGTTGGCCAGGCGCTATGGCAAAAACCCGAACGTGATCGGCTGGCAGTTGGACAACGAGCCGGAGGGAACGGTCGACTACAGCGAAAACGCGACCGCGCGCTTCCGCAAGTGGCTCAAGGAAAAATACGGAACGATCGACGCCCTGAACAAGGCCTGGGGAGGCGCGTTTTGGAGCATGACCTACAATGATTTCGACCAGATCGCGCTGCCCCGGCTCAGTCTGGGCATGTACAACCCTGGCCAACACCTGGATCACAAACGATTCATGGCCAACGAAACGGCCAGTCACCTCGGCCTGCAGGCCGAAACAATCCGCAAGCACGCGGGACCGCACCAATGGATCACAACCAACTTCGAGAACGACAACTCAAGCGCCGATCCCTGGTTGAACAAGGACCTCGATTTCGTTGCGTTCACGACCTACCTGGTCCATGCCATGAACAAGGGGGTGGGAAATGAAGGGTATCGAAGGGGAATGCCGCACCATCTCGCGCGGGCTGCCGATTACTACCGCCCGATTGGCGGGATCACGGGCATCATGGAATTGCAACCCGGGCAGGTCAACTGGAGCTCGGTCGCCAACCCGCTGCCCGAGCCCGGCATCGTCCGCATGTGGCTTTGGCACTCCTACGCCTTGGGCAATGAATTTGCCTGCACCTACCGCTTCCGGCAGCCGATCCATTCCGCCGAGATGGATCACTACGGGGTCATGAATCCCGATGGCGTGACGCCCAGCTACAGCGGCATCGATTTCTCCACCTTCGCGGGTGAAATCCGCAAACTGCGCAAGCAATACGATCCCGATCGGGCGCTGAATGCCGGCTATTTGAGCCGCAAGACCGGCATCCTCATCAACCGTGACAACCGCTGGCGGCAGGAGCGTCATCCTCTCTCCAGGGAGTGGAACTACCACACGTTTGTCGTCGATCATTACTATCCGGTCGTGAAGTCCTTCGCGGCACCGGTCGACTTCATTGATGAGGTAAAAGACTTCTCGCGATACCCGGTCATCATCGCGCCGGCCTACCAGATTCTGGACAAGGGCTTGGTGGACAAGTGGGAGGCCTACGTCCGGCAAGGCGGCCATCTCGTGCTTGGAGCGCGCACCGGCCAGATGAATCGCAACGGCCAGCTCTGGGAAGCCCGGCGCTCGGAGCCGATCCTTGATCTCATCGGCGCGGAACACTTCGCCTTCGACATCATTCCCAGTCCCGAAAAAGGCTCGGTGGACTATCAAGGTGAATCCTATCCTTGGAACATCTGGGGCGATATTCTCGAGCCGATGGACGGAACGGAAGTCTGGGCAACCTACGGGAACAGCTTTTACAAGGGCAAGGCCGCGGTGACCCACCGCAAATTGGGCCAGGGCACGGTGACCTACATCGGCCCCTATTCGCACAACGCCGCTCTGGAAGAGGCCGTCCTCCGCCGCGTCTATCAACAGGCCGGCATTCACATCGAATCCTTACCGAAGGGAATGATGATGGAATACCGTGACGGTTTCGGCATCGCCGTAAACTACTCCGACCAGGAACTTGAGGTCCCCACGCCCAAGGGGGCCGTGTTCATCATTGGTAACCGCAAAATCGGACGCTGTGGCGTCGCGGTCTGGAAAGAGTAAACCAAACATCCTCAAATTCCACGGGCCGGCCAAGGCCGCGCTGGGCAAGTCCAACATGAAACCAATACACTGAGAGAAGAATACAGTAGAAAACATCCCATCCCATGATCAGATCAAACATACGTCCGCTCACCTTCTGGCTGCTTGCATTCCTTCCACTCCAGTTCGCTGCGGGTTGGCAACCGGCGAACAAGCCCAACATCGTCTTCATCATCGTCGATGACCTGGGATATCGCAATCTCGGTTGCTACGGAAGCACGTCGGTCCAGACCCCTCATATCGACAGGATGCGGGACGAAGGCATCAAATTCACCGACTGCTACTCAGGCGATGCCGTCTGCGGCCCCGCACGCAGCACCTTGATGACCGGATACCACATGGGCAAGACTCCCGTGAGAAACAACAGCGGCGGCGTACCCTTGTTTCCTGAAGACGTGACGGTGGCATCCGTGCTCAAGAAGGCCGGTTACACCACCGGCGGCTTCGGCAAATGGGGACTCGGCAACCAAGGTGGGAAGGGTGCGGCGGAGAAGCACGGCTTCGACACCTTCTTCGGCTACTACAACCAGGTGCACGCCCACGACTACTACACGTCCCATCTTTTCCGGAACAGCGAACGGGTGGAGATGAAAGGCAAGCCGCATGCCGTGATTTTCAATGGTGAAAAATCCGAGCGGAATAGCAAATACACCCACTACGCGATCCATGAGGAAACCCTGAAATTCATCCGGGAAAACGCCAAGGGCGATAAACCGTTTTTCTGCTACGCCCCATGGACACCGCCGCATTCCAATCTGGTTATCCCGGAAGACGATCCCGCATGGGCGCTCTACAAAGACAAGCCATGGCACGGTCGCGCAAAAACCGTCGCTGCGATGATGTCGATGGTCGACCGCCATGTGGGCGACATCCTGAAACTGCTCAAGGAACTCAATATCGATGACAACACCATTGTATTCTTCACCTCGGACAACGGCTCATCCCGCAACTGGGAAGGCGTGCTCGATTCCTCCGGTGAACTCAGAGGAGCAAAACGATCGAAGCATGAAGGTGGCATCCGCGTGCCCATGGTCGTGCGTTGGCCCGGGAAAATCAAAGCCGGTGCGGAAAGCGATCTGCCATGGTATTTCCCCGATGTGATGCCGACCCTGGCGGAGCTGGCAGGCGTTTCAACGGAAGTGCCCAAGGACATCAACGGCATCTCCGTCGTCCCCACACTGATGGGCGCCGGGGAACAGAAAAAGCACGAGTATCTTTACTGGCAGGGCGCGATCCGCATGGGCAATTGGAAAGGGATCGGTGCCCCTGGTAAACTCGCGCTCTACGACCTCGCGAAGGATGTCGGAGAAACCACCAACCTTGCCACACAGCACCCGGAAGTCGTGGCCAAGCTCAGCAGCCTGATGCAACAGGCATGGACCGAACCCCGCAGCCAGGCGGATGACGGCAACTATGGTATCGAAGAGAAGAAAACTGCTGAATGACGCATGACGGTCTTAACCAATCGAATTGCATCCATATAATCGCCAAAGCTTGACATCAAAACGCACCATATCCCCATGAATTCACAAGCACTCCCCTGCCCCACACGGCACCAAATGCCCCAAGGTACAACGACCAGAATCCTTGCATTTTTCATGGCTGCGATGGCGGGAGGCGCGTTGTTGCCGGATACCGCCAACGCAAAACCGCAGCCCAAGTTGAGGAAGGAGTTGGGCAGAACAGCGGAGACGCTTGTTCAACTCACCCCGGCGGGCGAACAACTCCAGGCGGAATATGCTGCCATGCTCTTGGCGCTGAAAACGGAAATCCAGAAGGATCTGCCGCAGGTCGATCCGGTCAAACAAAAAGCGCTTCAAGATGCCTTGGCCGCGCAAAAGCTGGCTGATGTGACCCACAGGAGAGACGAGAGGGAACTGCGAAGAGGTTACCTCAATCACGTATCCGGCCTTCAGTCACTGGAGGAACGCCTGGCAGACGCACCCAAACGGATTGCTGACGCGGAAGCTGTGGTGAAAAACGCCCATGCCATGCCCGAAAACCACCCGGACAAGGCACTCGCCATGGCAGAGGCCTCGAAACTGGGAAATGAAAAGGCAAACATGGACGCGCTGCCCGCCAAGATTGCAGAAGCCAAGGCGAAGCTGGAGGCTGCCAAACCGATGGAAGCGCAGTTGAAACGTCAGGTCGAGGCCTCGGCCAAGGCGCTTGAACAGGCGAAAGCCAGAACAAGCCAGGCGCTACGTGACCTCGGCCTGGATGGCTTGCTCGCGAGTGACAAGCTCGATGCCAAGCTCGCCCGGTTCGTGGTCCTCCAAGAGGCCACGCCGTATTGGCTGGCCGTCTATGCCCAACAAGGAGAGAAACAGAAGAAGATCATGGATCAGTTGTTAGCAAACCACTCGCTGACCATTGAAATGCTGGTCGCGGACGGTCCCGTCTGGGAAAAATTCGGATCAGCTGCGGAAATCTATCAAGACATCCAGCAGGCCAGCCCTAGGGCAAAAGAAGGTTTGTTCCAGCAATTGGCCATGGCGGTTGCACTTGAGCACGCGGTGCCTCTGGTATTGGAAAAACCCGAAGCGACAGGGCCGGAAATCCAACACATCGACCCCATCAAGCGTTATCTCAGCTACGAAAAGGCTTATCTGGCAGGAGAACTGGATCCGACTTTCAAGGATCAGAACACCTGGAACCTGCGAATGGTCGTCGACGGCCGTGAGCCGGACGAAACCAATGCCTGGGGACGACAGATGCTGCGCGATTATCGCCCGGATCTGGTGACGATGGAGGACTACGACTGGCGCTACGTTCGCTCCGTGGACACGGAAATCAATTACACCAGCGCCTATCAAAAGCTGGGATGGGACAAACCTGAACTGCAGCGGTTCCAGAACATCCTCGCCGTGGGCGGCATTTGTGGACGCCGCGCCTTTTTCGGTAGTTTCATCCTCCGCTCTTTCGGCATTCCGACCATGGAGAGACCGGAACCCGGACACGCCGCCTTGGTCCACTGGACACCCCACGGCTGGGTTCCCTGCCTCGGTGGTGGTTGGGGTAGCGGCAACCGGATGCAGTTCTACCGCTACCGTTCCGATCTCGATTTCCTCGCCAGCACCCAAGCCCGTGAAGACAAGCAAGCCTTCATGAAAGTGAAGCGCGCCCAGTGGATTGGCAGCATCTACGACGAGCCATCACAATTCGGCTATCATGATCGGATCCGCGCGAGTGAGCTGGCGAAGTTTTCGTCCCGGAACGTGAGTGAAATCGAAATCCCGGGTTTCTGGCAGACCGTGGCCTCAACCACTCAGGATGAGATTATTAAGGAACTCAACGCGAAGATCCGCGCGGCTGTTGGCGAGGATCTCGGGGAGTCCAACGAAGCCCTGCTCAAAGCAAAAGTCGCCCAAGTGGACATCCCCGACGCCGACCGCAAGATCACCGCAAACAACAGGGGCGTGATTCAAATTCCCGCCGCTGCCTGCAGCGAACCGACCAATAACAGCGATGTCATCCGCTTCATGCCGAGCAACCTCGGTGGCATGCAGTTGCACTACAGCCGCAAAGCAGTCTCCGATACCTTCGCATACACCTTCGACGCGCCCAAGGCTGGCAAATACAAACTCACTGCAAGGCTGGCGACGCCTGCCCCCAAGCAATACCTGTTCCTCAATGTCAATGATGCCAAAGACCGGGTCGTCATCAACCTGCCTTACACCATCGGCAACTGGGGCCAGCTCGAACCCGTAGAGATCGAACTCGCACAGGGCAAGAACGTCCTGCGCTTTTCCCGTGCGCATTTCTTCATTCGCGGAGTCTCCATCCGGGATTTCACCCTGTCACCGGCACCTTGAACGGATATCAACAACATCCGGAAATCATCCAACCTCACTCACATGAAATCGACACTGATCCACCTCCCGCTTGCGGTACTTTTCACCGCCACCTTGCACGCCGAAATCAAGCCCAACCCCCTGTTCTCCGATGGCGCGGTGCTTCAGCGGGGTCAGAAGATCCCGGTGTGGGGAACCGCGCGCGATGGAGAAAAAGTCACCGTGGATTTCCAAGGTCAGAAAGCCAGCACCACGGCTGCGGGAGGCAGATGGTCCGTGCAACTGGATCCGCTCACCGCAGGTGGCCCCTTCACCATGACGATCACCGGCGATAACACGGTCACCATCAAGGACCTGCTGGTCGGCGAGGTTTGGATCGCATCCGGCCAGTCGAACATGAACCTGACGCTCACACAAACACCGTACCTCGCAGAGGAAGCCGCGAAGGC
>CBFGOB010000107.1:0-8200 GCA_965650215.1 uncultured bacterium
TTTATCAGGATTCAAAAATATTTTCGGCTGCGCATCGATTGGTCGGACGCGCCCGGGTGACCGGACCCGGTCCGCGCGCTGTTCCGATGGGTCCAGCCAAAAGAAGAGCCCCGCTGACACAACCCGTGCGGACCCGGCGTAATGCGGAAACGCACTCCATGAAATCCATCGCTCTCGCCCTCCTGGCACTCGGTTGCCTCTGCAGCGCCGCCGACCGCAAACCGAACTTCATCTTCATCATTGCCGATGACCACCGCTGGGATGCGATGGGAACCGTCCAGAAGGAACACGGGGAAAAGGCGCGCTACCCGTGGTTCGAAACCCCCAACCTCGACCGCCTCGCCGCGGAGGGCCTGCGCTTCCGCAACGCTTACATCACCCACTCGATCTGCTCTCCGGGCCGCGCCGGCTTCCTCACCGGCCAATACACCCACATCAACGGGGTGATGGACAACGACACGCCCTTCCCGGTGCAATCGGTCACCCACGCCACCCTGCTGCGCGACGCGGGCTACCAAACCGCTTACTTCGGCAAATGGCACATGGGCGAACAAAGGGGCCCGCGCCCCGGCTTCCAGCACTCGGCCAGCTTCATCGGCCAGGGGAAATACATGAATTGCCCCTTCGAGATCAACGGCGTCATGACTCCCACCAACGGCTGGGTCGACGACGTCAGCACCGACCTCGCCATCGACTGGCTCAAACAGAGCCGGGACCAGGGCAAACCGTTCTCGATGGTCATCGGCTACAAAAGCCCGCACAACAAACGCGGGGCGGACAACCTGCCGGAGCGCCTCCGCCATCTCTACGAAGGCAAAAGCACCCAACGCACCCCCAACTGCGAGCTCGCCGCCATCTACCACAAGCCGCTCACCGAAGCGGACCGAGGCAAGGAACGCGGGCTCTCGGCCAACTCGGTCCACCTCGACTACCTGCGCCACATCAAGGGCATCGATGAGAACCTCGGCCGCCTGCTCGACACGCTCGAGGCCCTCAAGCTCGGCGACGACACCGTGGTCGTCTATTCGAGCGACAACGGCTATTTCCTCGGCGAACGCGGCCTCGGCGACAAGCGCGCGCTCTATGAGGAAGGCCTGCGCATTCCGTTCATCATGCGCTACCCGCGGCTTTTCCCGAAAGGCAAACTGGTCGACGACATGATCATCAACCAGGACCTCGCGCCGACCTGGCTTGACCTCGCCGGCCTTCCCGCCCACCCGGGCATGCACGGCAACAGCCTCAAACCGCTGGCCCTCGGCCAGACGCCCGCCGACTGGCGCAAGTCGTTCCTGTCCTACTACGTGAAGGAGCTCGGCGACACCCCGACCTGCGTCGGCGTCCGCACCGAAAACGCCAAGCTCATCTACTACAAGGGCAAGCCGGAGTTCACCGAAGCCTACGACCTCGCCAAGGACCCCTACGAGCTGCACAACCTCGCGAAGGACCGCGCATTCACCGCGCCGCTGCATGCCGAACTGCTCCGCCTCGCCGCCAAGGTCGCCTACCCGCTGGCCGGGGACACGGTGCCCGCCCAACCGTGATGCCAAGCTTCACGGCGATCATCAATGACTGCGCAGCGCGATCAGGTCCCCCTCGCTGAGGCCGAGCTCGTCGAGTTGTCTGCGTGATATTTCGACATCGGCGAATTGACCATCCTCCAATCGCACTCCGAGGGTTGCCACCGGCCCTGCGGAAAACAGATGTTGGATGCGTGCCATGTGATCGGTGACCGGATCGAATTCGGCCGCAAACAGCACATCGAATTCATGCGGCCGAAGATAACGCACGCTTCCGCCGGATCCGGTGAGTTTGTTGACGTTTCCCAGGAACTCATACACGAACGGGCTGCGTGGTTGGTCGTATACCTCCTGGGGTGGGCCGACCTGTTCAATCCGGGCGTCGCGCATGACCACAACCTGGTCGGCAAGCTCGAGCGCCTCCTCCTGGTCATGCGTCACAAACAGGGTGGTCAGGCCGATTTCATCATGGAAATGGCGCAGCCAGCGCCGCAGATCCTTGCGCACCTTGGCATCAAGCGCGCCAAATGGCTCATCCAAGAGAATAACCTTGGGGCGGATCGCCAGGGCACGCGCAAGCGCCACACGCTGGCGTTGACCCCCGGACAATTCGTGCGGCCTGCGCTTGTCGAGCCCATCGAGCTTCACCAGTTGCAGCAGTTCCTTCACACGGTCGGCGATTTCCGCCTTGGCAAGCCGGCGCGAACGAGGCTGCACGGTCAGGCCGAAGGCGATGTTTTCAGCAACCGTCATGTGCCGGAACAGCGCATAATGCTGGAAGACGAAGCCGACTTCGCGCTTTCCAGCCGGCACATCGACGACATTGCGTCCATGAAAGCGGATTTCGCCAGGACCGTCATCGGCGAATTCGAGCCCCGCGACGATGCGCAGCAGCGTGGTTTTTCCGGACCCCGACGGGCCCAGCAAAGCGGTCAACGAACCGTCGGGAACTTCCAACGACACGTCGTCAAGCGCCTTGTAGGCACCGAAAGTCTTGTGGATGGAGCGGATTGAGATGGACATGATGTTAGAGATAAGGGGTGATTTCAATGGCGGGCGGATGACGAATGGCCGGCGTAGCGTTCAAGGGCGCTTTTGAGCCCGAGGGTCAGCAGCGCGAGCAGTGCGAGCAAGGTGGCGCAGGCGAAGGCGGCGCTGAACTGGTATTCGTTGTAAAGGACCTCGACATGCAGCGGCAGGGTGTTGGTCTTGCCGCGGATGTGGCCGGAGACGACCGAGACCGCCCCGAACTCACCCATGGCGCGCGCGTTGCACAGCAACACGCCGTAAAGCAGGCCCCACTTGATGTTGGGAAGGGTGACGCGCATGAAAATCCTCCAGCCACCGGCGCCGAGCGTGACCGCCGCCTCCTCCTGCTCGCTTCCCTGGGATTCCATCAGTGGAATCAGCTCACGGGCGACAAACGGAAACGTGATGAACACCGTGGCGATCACGATGCCGGGCACCGCGAAAATGATCTGGATGTCATGCGCTTGCAGAAACGGTCCGAACCAGCCTTTCGCCCCGAACAGCAGCACCCACACCAGTCCGGCGATCACCGGCGAAACGGCGAAGGGAAGATCGATCAGCGACAGAAGCAAGGCGCGCCCCTTGAAGCGGAATTTGGTGATCGCCCACGCTGCTGAAATCCCGAACAAGGTGTTCAGCGGCACGGCGATGGCGGCGGTCAGCAGCGTGAGCTTGACGGCGGCCCATGCCGCTTCTTCATGAAGCGAAACGAGGAACAGCTCCCAGCCGCGGCGCAGTGCCTCGACAAAAACCGCCGCCAGCGGCAACAACAGGAACAGGCAGAGGAATACGACTGCCAGCGCGATCAGCAGACAGCGCACCGGCGCGGATTCCGTGGTGACATTTCTTGCGGGCATGACGGTTGGATTCAGCGATGGCGCCAGTCGATCCGGCGTTGCAGGAGATTGATCAGCAGGAGCAGGGCGAATGAAACGATCAGCATGGCGGCGGCGATCACGGCCGCACCTTCATAATGAAACTGCTCAAGCTGCGAAACGATGAGCAGCGGCAGGATCTCCGTCTTCATCGGCAGGTTGCCGGAGATGAAGATGACCGATCCGTATTCACCGATCGCGCGGGCGAAGGCCAGGGTGAAGCCGGTGATCAGTGCGGGCACCAACAGGGGTAGCACCACGCGGCGGAATATCGTCCAGCGCCCGGCTCCGAGGCTGGCAGCCGCTTCTTCGATCTCCTTGCCGAGATCCTCCATGACCGGCTGCAGCGTGCGCACCACGAAAGGAAAGCCGATGAAGGTCAGCGCGATGAACACCCCCAGCGGATTGTAGGCCGCCTGGATCCCCCATTCGGCCAAATGCCTGCCAATCCATCCGTTCGGCGCATAGAGGGCGGTAAGCGTGATCCCGGCGACCGCCGTCGGCAGGGCGAAAGGCAGGTCGACCATCGCATCCAGCCACCGGCGTCCGGGAAATTCATACCTGACCAGCACCCAAGTCACCAACAGCCCGAAGACGGCACTGGCCAACGCTGCGGCGGCACTCGCCCCAAAGGTGAGCTTGGCCGCGGCCATGACCCTCGGGGATCCGATCAGGCGCAGCCACTCGTCGCTACCGGCGCTTCCCGCCTTCAGAAACAAGGCCGCCAGCGGAATGAGGATGATCAGACTCAGATAGCTGACCGTAAAGCCAAGGCTCAACCCGAAGCCGGGAATGACGCGGCGTGTCTTCATGTGGTTTCTTCGGTTGTGGCTCAGCGGATTCCGGTGACCTGATCGAAAGTCCCACCATCATCGAAATGGGTTTTCTGGGCATGGGGCCATCCGCCGAAATCCGCATCGATGGTGACCATCGGAATCGCCGGCAGCTTGTCGATGAAGGCACGCGCGACCTCGGGATTGCGCGGGCGGTAGAAATGCTTCGCCGCGAGATGCTGTGCTTCATCGGTGTAGAGGAATTCGAGGTATGCGCGCGCCACCTCGGCGGTGCCGCGCCTTTGCGCGTTTTTCTCGACGACCGCCACCGGCGGCTCGGCCAGGATGCTCAGGGACGGATAGACGATCTCGGTTGTTCCGGGGAATTCCTTGCCGATCAGATAAGCCTCGTTTTCCCAGGACAGGAACACGTCACCGATGCCGCGTTGCGCAAAGGTAGTGGTCGCGGCACGGGCACCGGCATCAAGCACCGGAACATTGGCGAAAAGCTTTTTCATGAAGCCCATCACCTGGGCCTGATCCCCGCCGTAAGCCTTCCGAGCCCACGCCCAAGCAGCCAGATAGTTCCATCGGGCACCGCCGGATGTCTTCGGATTGGGCGTGATCACCTGGATCCCCGGCCTCACCAGATCGTCCCAGTCCCGGATCGATTTCGGATTTCCCGCGCGCACCACAAACACGATCGTCGAGGTGTAGGGAGAGCTGTTATCAGGTAGCTTCGATTGCCAATCGGCCGGAAGCAGCCCGGCGGAATGGTGCAGAATATCGACATCACCGGCCAATGCGAGCGTGACCACATCCGCCTCAAGCCCGTCGATGACCGAGCGCGCCTGCTTTCCCGAGCCTCCATGCGACTGTTGGATTTCAAGGTCGGTTCCGTGTTGTGCCGACCACTGGCTGGCAAAGCGCCCGTTGATCTCGGCATAGAACTCGCGTGTCGGATCATACGACACGTTGAGCAGGCTCATCGACGGTTTCTTGCCAGCCGATGGCTTGCCACAGGACACGAGACCGGCCAGCAGCGCGGCCAGGATCGGAAGAAGTTGGATGTTGGTTTTCATGATGGATGGTTTCAAAATCAAAAAAGGGACCGGTTCCGGAATCGGTGGAACCACGAAGGCTGGCGCGCGGGAAGATTCCCGATGCGTCATGCACGGCGTGGATGCCTCCGGTGGTCCGGTCGGTCCCTGCGGGCGGCTGCGCGTTGCGCAGCCATGTGGATTCAATGGGCGTGTTGCTTGTGGTCGGATGGAAATTGGTTCACAAAGCGGGTTTTCTCGATGCTTTCGATTTGCGTGACCTTGCCTTCGTGCACCGTGATCTGCACCGAGCCATATCTCAGGCCCGATACACTCCTGCGAACGACTTCGAGCCAGTCGCCGGATTCGGCAGGCGTCCTCTGCTCAGTGGGTTTCGTGTTCATGGCGGTCGGCATCGGGAATGGCGATTTGCGAAAGTCCGGCTAGAAAACCGTCGGCGGGATCCGCTTTGCCGCGACCGGTGGATTTTACGGCCGGGCCGGCCTTGGCAAAGGGTGGCAGAATGCCGTCACGACGCATCTTGCGCAGTGTCACCTCGACCACCTGCGCGATGGTGTAGCGGTCGAGTATCCCGGCAATCGCGTTGCGGACATCGATCATCAGCATCCGCAAACCGCAGTGGTCCTCGTCCGGGCACGAACAAGGCTGATAGGCGTTCTCGCTCGCACAGCAGATCGGCGCAAGCCGGCCATCCACCAGACGGATCAATTGGCCGACCCCGATCTCGCTCGCCGGCTTCGCCAGACGGTAACCACCGAACTTCCCCCGATGCGTCTCGACCAGCCCCGCCTCCCTCATCTCCAGGAGAATGCGCTCGACGAATTTCAAGGGCAAGCGGTTGGCCTCCGCCAACTCCGCCCCGGAAATCACCGGACGGCCAGCCTCGGCCGCCATGCCTAGATGGATCACCGCGCGCAGGGCATATTCAGCTTTTTTGGATAGGTGCATCGCTTAATGTTGATAAAAAGGTAGAGAATAGAATGTCGACTTCAAGTGAAAATTTGCATTTTCTGCAGAGGTCGAAAAAATCCCTGTTTTCAGGCGATTTCCCCCCTCTCACCAAGCGAATGCCGTCATGGGGTCGCATCAGCTGGGCCATTTCGATACGGCGCTGAGGTGCCGTGGGCGTGGGATCAGGGCCAGGCTTCACCCCTCCTCGCGCGGCGTCACCGACGAACCGTCGGCGACCACATCCGGCGGGTGCAAGAGGACGCGTTCGCCCTCGACGATCCCGCCCAAGACCTGGCTGAAGCGGCCGTCGGATTGGCCAATCTCAACCCGGCGCAGCACGGCCTCGCCATCCTGATAGAGATACACGTGCCAATCGTTGCCCTTGCGGAACAAGGCCCCGGCCGGCACCGCCAACACCTCGTCGGCATGCCACACGGCGACCCTGACCTCGACGCGGAAGCGATCGCCAAGGGCCATCGCCTGCTCGGGCGGATCGACGAGATCGATCAGCACCAGCACCCGCTGTTCCTCCACCCCGAGCGCGGAGATCTTGGTAAAGGCCGCCGGCTCGATGCGACGCACGCGGCCCTGCAGCGCAGGCTCGCCGCCCCATTGCTCGATGCTCACGGCATCGCCGGGGCGGATGCCCACCGCGTCGCGCGAGAGGATCTCGGCCTCGATCTCGATGTCGCGCGGATCCCCGATCTCCAAGATCGGCAGCCCGGGCTGCACGGTCATCGCGCTTTCCTGCATGACCTTGAGCACCACTCCGGACACGGGCGAATGGACGGTCACCCATTGGTGCTCACCCGCCTCATCCGGCCGCAGCAAGGCGGCCTCGGCACGCGCGACCTCACCCTCGGCGACTTTCAGGGCGAACTCGGCCGCGCGCCACTCGGCCTCGCGGATCGCCGCCTCGTTCTCCACCCGCTCGCGGGCGGATTCGGAATACGTGCCGCTCTTGAGCACCAGACGCGTCCGGTCGCGGTCGCGGGTCGCCAGATTCGCTGCCAGCTTCGCCGCCTCCAAGGCCAACACCGACTGCTCACGCTGCGCCCTCGCCATCGCCAAGGCCGCCTCGGCCTGCACCCGCGTCCGCGGATCGAGCAAGGGAGACTCGACCGGGCGGATCCGCGTCAGCTTCGTCTCGGCCTCGCGCACCGGATCGCCGGCCTTGAGTTCGACCCGCTCCATGCCGCCCGCCACCGGCGCGGTGACGACATAGCGGTTGCGGATCCGCGTCTTGCCTTCTTCGGAAACCCGGACCGTCAGCGGACGCTTCGCCACCTCGCCCAACTCGACGACCACCGGCTTCGGCCACAGGCCCCAAACGACCGCCGACACCAGCAGCAGCAGTCCCAAGGCCGGTAGGAGCCGGCGGACGAGACGCTTGCCATTCGGCTGCGCGGTGCTTTCCCAAGGGGCCTTGGCGGACGACGGATGCTCGGAGGGGTTCGGGGACATGGGCGGGGTGGGCGGTTCAATCGCGGGCTTTGAGGACGCTGACCAGGTCGAGCTGCCGCAGCATGCGGCTCACGACGGCAAAAGAACAGAGCGCGGCCAACAATACCACAAGAATGGCCATCGCATAGGTCGAGCTTTGGATCACCAGCGGCAGGCGCACGGTCTCGGTGCGGAACGAGGACATGATCCACATCGCCACCCCGCGCCCGAACAGCAGGCCGAAAGGCAGGGCCATCAGCACCAGAATGCTCAGCTCGCCGACCAGCACGCTGCGGACTTCGGACAGCCGGAATCCGACGACCCGCAAGGTCGCCAATTCGCGGGTGCGCTCGGAGAGGGCGATGCGTGCGCTGTTGTAAACGACTCCGAAGGCCACAATCACCGCTAGGACGAAATAGAGCCTGCGGATGATGCCGATGCTCTTGCCGGTCGTGCGGCGGAAGGCCGCCAGCTGGTCGCGTTTGACCATCACAAAAGCCGCGCGCGGTGTGTCCTTGACCTCGCGCATGACGGCGTCCCAGTGCAGGTGG
>CBFGOB010000108.1:0-8129 GCA_965650215.1 uncultured bacterium
GTGGCCGATACCGATCCAGAACACGAAGTTGACGATCGGCCAGCCCCACATCACACGGTTCGTGTTGCCCCAGATACCGACGCCGGTCGACACCAGGTGGATCAGTCCGCCGCCGACGCCGATCAGGGCGATGAGGGCCGAAGGGATGAACAGGAGCCACCAGAGGAGCGGCTGGCGGTTTTCAAGGACGCCGCAGATGCGCTCGGTGATCCAATGGTAGGAGCGGCCCTCGAGGACGAGCTGCTCGCGCTTGAGCACCGGGAGTTTGATTCCGGTTTCGTTCTCCGGCGCGGTCTGGGTGGTGGAAGCCATGGTGGAAGATCGGGATTCTGGGTTCTGAAGGTGGGGCTCAGCCCATGTTGATGGTGGCCTTGCCGATGAACGGCGCGTCGGGCATGTTCTCGTTCGGGTTCTTCACGCGCGCCAGGTAGCTGGTGCGCGGACGGGTGCCGATGTAGTTGAGAAGGTCGTAGTTGCGTTCGATGCGCTTGCTGCGGCCCAGGGCTGACTTCTCGCCATCCTTGAGGTTGCCGAAGGTGATCGCTTCGGCCGGGCAGGCTTCCTGACAGGCGACCTTCACCGAGTCCACCGGGATGCGCAGGGTCGTTTCGGCGACCTGCATCTCGCTCGACGCTTTGCCGGCGACGAGCGCCTCCTGCTTCTGGCCGCGCTTCTGGCGGATGACGGCATCCTTGAGACGCTGCACGCAGTAGGTGCATTTCTCCATCACGCCGCGCATGCGAACGGTGACGTTCGGGTTCTTCTGGAGGTGGTCCGGGCCGCCTTCGTCCTTCTGGCCGAGGGGTCCGCGGTTGAGGTTGTGTTTGATGAGCGGGTTGCGCTTGTTGTAGTCGAAGAAGTTGAAGCGGCGTGCCTTGTAAGGGCAGTTGTTCGCGCAATAGCGGGTGCCAATGCAACGGTTGTAGGCCATCGCGTTGAGGCCGTCCTCGGTGTGAACGGTGGCATTGACCGGGCAGACGGTTTCACAGGGTGCGGACTCGCACTGCACGCAAGCCACCGGCTGCGGCACAAAGGCCGGGTTGTCGGCATCGAAGGTGTTGCCCTTCTGGACCGCGTAGTAGCGGTCCATGCGGATCCAGTGCATTTCGCGACCCTTGGCGAGTTCGATCTTGCCGACGACCGGAATGTTGTTTTCCGCCTGGCAGGCGATGGTGCACGCGGCGCACCCCATGCAGGCGCTGAGGTCGATCGACATCCCCCATTGGTGGAGCGGATCGTTGATCAAGGGCTCGCCGTCGCGGTTTTCCGGCTTGTAGAGATAGACGTTCGGTGGGGCGTGGGAATCCTCACCCTGCTTGGCGACCTTGGCGAGCTGGGCGCTGAAGCCGCCCTTCTTGTCCATCGGTTTGCCATTCTCGTCCTTGGCCTCGATGGTCGAGATTTCACGGACCAGGGCGCGGCCATACATGGCGCTGTGCTCCTGGGTAAGCGCCACCGAATACCGTCGATCGGTGGTTTTGACGCTCGCGCCGGTGGCGAAATACGGGCTGCCCGACTGGCGCAGCGGATAGGCATTGAAGCCGCGGTTCACGCCGACCAAGCCAACATGCGATTGGTTGCTCGGTTTGCGCTGGAGTTCGTCCTCCTCATTGAATCCCTGGCCGTAGCCCAGCGGGATGATGATCGTGTTTTCAGCCTGGCCGAAGGAGATGAGCACCGGAATCTCAAGCGTCTGGCCGTTGACCGTGATCTCGATCATCGGCGATTTGCGGTTCTGGCCTTCGCCATCGGGGCTGCCGGTCGCATACTTGCCTTCGATCGGAATGAAGCCGAGGGCCTTGGTGACCGGCTCGAGATCGATGATCAGGTCGTAGATCCCCAGTTCCTTGGCGGTCTTGGGAGCGATCAGCGCCGCGTTGTCCCAGGTGAGCTTGGAAATCGGATCCGGCACTT
Source organism: uncultured bacterium (assembly GCA_965650215.1). Taxonomy (GTDB): domain Bacteria; phylum Verrucomicrobiota; class Verrucomicrobiia; order Verrucomicrobiales; family Akkermansiaceae; genus Luteolibacter. Next base: position 1,915 of record CBFGOB010000108.1, read on the forward strand.
CCTGCAGCCAGGCATTGTCGATGTAGCGGCCGTCAAGGACCGAGGCGTCGGTGGCGAAGATGACTTCGAGCGCATCCTTGGTCGGCGCTTTGGGGGCGTTGAGGGCGATCTCTCCGAGCGATTTCACCTCGCCGGCCGGATAGCTGGAGCCCGCATGGAAGCCGTCGCGAAGCAACTTCTTCCACGCCGCGTCACCGGCTTCGCCGAGCTCGGCAAAGGTCTTGCGCACCGCGGCGTAGGCGGGCGACGCCGCGCCCTTCTCCCCTTCCCCGTTGAGCAACTTGCCGTCGTCGGACAGCAGGGCCGAAAGGAGTTCGAGTTCGGAAACACAGTCGTCGTAAAGCGGAAGGATCATCGGCTGCACCACGGTGTAGGTGCCGCGGGCACTGCGGGCGTCCGACCAGGACTCGAGGTAATGGGCGGCCGGGATGTGCCAGGTCACCGCATGCGCGGTCGCGTCGGTGCGCTCGCCCAGGTGGATGCTGGTCTTGACCTTGGCCAAGGCATCGGCAAAACCGAGGTCCGAGGGGGCATCGTAGACCGGATTCGAGGGGGTGAGGAGCACCAGGGTATCGATGGCACCGGCTTCGATGGCGGTCTTGAGATTCGCCATGGTCCCCAGACCCTGGGCCTCGGTCTGCAGGGCAAGCAAGGGCTTGCCCGCACCAAGCGAGCCAAGCTTTTGATTGATTGCCAGAGCCAGGGCCTGCACCGCACTCGTTTGACGCGAGCCGGCAAGCACGAGGGATTTTTCGCCGCTGGCCTTGAGGTCGGCAGCCATGGCGCTGACCCACTTTGCCTGCTTGCTCTCGAGTTGCGGGGCGGAGACACCGGCGACTCCGAGGGCGGCGGCCACTGCCTGGGCGATCACCTCAACCTGGCTCGGGGCCACGCGCAGACGGTGGTCGGCCATGCCGCCGGTCAGGGTGTATGCGGCTTCCACCGCGTAGAGACGGTTCATGCCCGAAGCGTCCGGCTTCTGGGTGTAGCCTTTGCCTTCCGGCTTGCGGCGGTTGAAGAACGCGCCCAGCGGGCCTTGCGGATCGGTGGAGGCGAAGTCGCAATCAAGGGACAGGATGCGGTCGGCTTTCGCGAAGTCGGCAACCAGCTTCATGCCTTCGCCCGCCACGCCTTGGGGGCTGAGTGCCTCGTATTGATAGAACGTCGCGCCTTCGCCATACTTGGCGGCAAGTTCCTTGACCAGACGCGAGCGGGTCGGGCTGACATCGGCGCCGAAGACAAAGCCGATCTTGGCCGACTTGTCCTTGGCCAGTGCGGCGATGACGGCATCGAGTTCCTCGCGCTTGGCCGGCTGGCCCTGCTTGAGGATCTGGCGCGAACGCGAGGGCGAATAGAGGTTGAGCACCGAGGCCTGGGCGTAGGCATCGGTTCCACCGGCATCCGGGTGCAGCTGGTTCGGACCCAGCTTGGTCGGCCGGCCTTCGAAGGTGGTCACCACCAGTGGCACCGCACCTGCGGCGCTCGGCATGGCGGAAGCATAATACGTGGCCTTGCCGGGGATCACCCACTCGGGAGCCTTGGTGTAGGGCACGATGTAGCTCACGGGGCGGCGGCAGCTCGACATGCCGAAACCCGCCAAGGCGGTCGAGGCTCCCATGAGCTTCATGAACGAGCGGCGCGAGGTCTCAAGCTCGCTTTGATCGGCAAGCTCCGCGGCACCGCGGGGGAATTCGCGTTCCAGCCAATTGCGGAATGACGGGCTGTCCTCAAGCTGGCCCGCACTGCGCCACGAGACGGTAGTTTCGTCGGCGGGGACTTCGGGATGTTGCCAAATGCGCTTGCTCATGGTGTGACTGCGAAAGGGTTGGAAAAGGGGACGGAAAGATCAGTGGTGACAGGTCGCACAGCTGGTCTTGGGATGAACGTTGAACTGTTCCTTGAGCTTCTTGCCGAGATCGACGGTGGTTTTGACCGACTCGTCGGTGCTGTATTTGATCACATCGGCGTCGCTGTAATTGAAGTTGAAGACCTCCTCGAGCGGGCGGAGGTGGTTTTCCGGGGCGCGGTGGCAATCGAGACACCAGGCCATCGAGTGCGGCTCCGCCTGATAGACCACATCCATCTTGTCGACGTCGCCGTGGCAGCTCTGGCAGGAAATCCCCCGGTTCACGTGGGCGGAGTGGTCAAAATAGACGTAGTCCGGGGACTTGTGGATCCGCACCCACTCGATCGGCTTGCCGTCATAGCGGGGATGATCCGGATTCATCGAGCGGTGCAGGGGCTCGAGCTTCGGGCTGTCGCGCTGGACGTGCTGGTGGCAGTTCCAGCAGGTGCTGCCGGTCGGCACGTTCGAGTGACCGGAAACATCGACAAACGAGTGGCAATAGCGGCAATCGAGGCCCAACTGGTCGACGTGGATTTTGTGGGAAAACGGGATCGGCTGGCTTGGCTGGTAGCCCACCCGCAGGGCCTTCGGGGTCGCGTAATAGCTGAAGGCGAGACCGATGCCAGCCGCGACGAATCCGACGCATACGGCGATTTTGAGTGGCAGCAGATTGGACCAGCGGGGAAAAATATTTGCCATGGCGTGGACGATGCAGTGCGGGGAGGTGAAATCGGGGACCAACCGACGAGCCACTCGAGCCCGCTGGTGCGCGGGGAGGATGCAAACGAGGGCAAGCCTTGCAACGGAAAAAAGACGATTTGCGGCAATTAATCCTGCCCCATCACTGCCCGCTCAGGCCTCAGGAATTGGACCAATTCATCCCCTTCTGTCGTCGCCATTCGCGAAAAGCCGCGGATTGATCGGACTTGGACAGCGTCAGCCGCCGGGGATCTTCCGCCAGAAAGGTCTGGAAGGCGCTTTCCTTGGCCTCTGACTCCGCATTTCGGGCTGCCGGGTCCTTGCCATCGGCCTGATGAAGCAGTCGGTGTTCCAAGCGCGCCACCGCACTGCGCAACCCGAGCGTCAGCCCCAGAAGCAGGAGCAGCAGGATGAGCACCAGCAACAAGAGGATCCCTTCCAGCGACATCATGATCGGAACACTGTGGGTGTGGGGGGGCATTTGAGAAGCCGGAATTCCCCGCCCCGGCGGAAAGCCTCAGATGTCGTAGGGCTTGCGGCGCTCGACGCGGCACATGGCATTGGCCTCATCGTCGTCGAGGAAGCGCTCGGTGGCCGGATCGAAACGCAATTTCCGGCCCAGGCGCCAGGCGATGGCCGCCGCATGACCCGCGACGTGACCCTTGCGCGCGACCCCCGAGTGGCAGGACGGCTGCTGGCGGGATTTGACGCAATCGAGGAAGTTGCGGACGTGCTTGGCGGGGTCGGTGCCATACATGACTTCGGGGCGGGCGAGGCCGAACAAATCGTCACGGTTGGTGGCGACTTTGCCGGTATCTCCCGCTTCAACCCAGCCCTCCGCGCCCTCGAAGCGGACCGGGCAGGTCCCGAGACCCGGCTGCCAACTGCCTTCGCCCTTGAAGCCAGCGACGCGGATCTGCAATTCGACGCCGTTGGCGTAGCGGGCGAAAATGTCGTTCCCCTTGGGTTCGTATTCAACCGGCACGGTGCCATCGGCCGCATTCGCCCACTGGCAAAGGTCGATGGTGTGGGCTCCCCACTCGAGCACCTGGAAGCCGGCCGAAAGGCCCGCATGACCACGCCAGCCACCGCGGCAATATCTGCGGTTGAAGGGCCGCTCGGGCGAGGGCCCGAGCCAACGGTCCCAGTCGATCAACTCCGGGTCGGGCAGCGGCTCCGCCGGCAATGGGTCAGGTCCCAAGGAGGGGGCGATGCTCCCGGCATGCACCGACTTGAGGGCACCCAGCTTGCCGCTGTGGGCCAACTCGACCGCAAAGCGGAAGGGGTCGACATTCCGGCGTTGGGTGCCGGCCTGGTAAACCCTGCCGTGCCGGACGACCGCCTCATCGAGCTCCCGGCACTCATCGATGCTCATCGCGCAGGGCTTTTCGGAATAAATGTCCTTGCCGGCGCGTGCCGCCAGAATCGAAGCCGGGGCGTGCCAGCGGTCACCGGTGGCGATCAGCACCGCATCGATGTCCTCGCGGGCCAACAAATCCTCCATCCTGCGGTAAACCGTGAAATCATCATTGCCATACTGGCGGTTGGCCATGCGGCGGATGATCTCCGAGCGCTCGGTCTGGACGTCGCAGTCGGCGATGAATTGGACATCGCTCTGCAGCAAAAAGGGCTTCAGGACCTCGCGACCGCGAGGACCCAGGCCGATCCCGCCCATCACGATCCGGTTGCTGGGGGCGACATGGCCGTCCCGACCAAGGGCACGGGCTGGAATGATGGTCGGCATGCCGGCAAAGCATGCGGCTTGCTTGAGGAAACGTCGGCGGCTGGGGTTCATGGGGGCGGATGCGGGTTAAGGCAGCACATACGACGCCTCAACGGGAAACATTGCAGATCATTTCACACCGCGGAAATCACGGCTTGCGCCCAGCCCCGGCCATCAGCGTCTCGGCCAGCGCTTTCAAATCCTCGACCGGAATCGCAAAGCTCTCGGCGCGGTTCGCCCGGGCGATGTTCATTCCCAGGCAGCGGCCATCGAGATCGAGCACCGGCCCCCCCACACTGGTGCGGCTGCCCATGATGCTGTGCTGCAGCACGCGGGGAAAACCGCTGCGGCGATCGGACACGATACCGCTCATCTCATCATTGCGGGTCCGTTCCTCGAAGACCTCGTCCTTGGTCATCAATTCGACTTCCAGCCGCAATTCCTTGTCGCCCCGCCGCAAGCTCAGCGGCACCCGGCTGCCACTGTGGTAGCCTTTGAGCAATTCACCCAGATCATCGATCTTCTTCAATTTCCGATCGCCAAGCGCAAGCAGGACATCCCCCGGTTCGATGCCGGCCTTGCGTCCGCCGCCCTTTTCCGCCGTTTCCCTGACCACCAACCGGTCATCCTTGACGTCGAACACGACTCCAAGCGCCAAGCCTCCCAGCGGGGCGAGCTCGCGCGATCTCGCGCTCACCACACCCATCAGCAAGCGGCGCTTGATCCGTGAGGAAACCCCGTTGGCCACCACCCAGGATCCCATCGGGACCTTGCTTGTCGGCGCATACACCACCGGAACCAAGCCCCCGGCCTCGATCTTGATCAGGCTCACGTCCCAGCGGCTGTCGGTCCCTAACAGACCAGGCCGCTCGTATTTTTTCCGGTCCACGATCACCTCGGGATCCTTCAGGCGCGCATACTCGCTGGCCTTGACGAGGATGTGTCCCTCAGAGGAAATCACCACGCCGTAGCCGGCCTCGTTGCGCCCATCCTGAATGAGCGCGCTGGACACCTGCAGCACTTCGCGCTGGGGCTCGAACACCTTGAGCAGCTCGCTGCCGGTGCCACGGTAATCGGCTTCGAGGCTGAACTGCGCACGCACCGGCGTGACGCACAAGGCCAGAGCCAGCAGCAACATCCGGTCAACGCTCACCCAGTTCGATGGTTAGGATTAAGGTTTCGCTGCCCCGCAGCACTTCAAGGGCGATGCGCTCGCCCGCCGCCATGTCTGCCAGGATCGCCTGCAAATCCCCGCGCTTCGACAGCGGCTTCTCATTCGCCTTGAGCACCACATCCCCGACCTTGACGCCCGCGGCCTCTGCGGGCGTGTCCTGGCCGACCTTGGTGACCACCAGCCCCCCCTCCGCACGTGCCTCGGACGCGAAGCCCAGAAATCCCGAGCCCTTGACCGGGCGCTTGGCAAAAGGCCCTTCCCCCAAAAACTCCCCCGCACGCATCTTGTCCCAGTTCTCCAGGTAGACACTCATCGGCACATGCATGTTTTCCTGCAAGGCCTGCCCGACCCGGGAATGGATGCCCACCAGCGTGCCCTGCAGGTCAAACAAGGGCCCGCCGGAATCGCCACCAATCAGCAGGCAGTCGGAGTGGAGCGTGAAGTCGCTCATTTTCACCAGCCGCCCGAGCCGCAGCACGACGCCTCGTTCCTTGTCGAATCCTCCGGCATGACCGAGCGAAAGCACCCAATCACCCAAGCGGCAGGAATCCTCGCGATCGATCTCAACCGTCGGCCAATCGTTGCGCTCGGGGCTGGTGATCCGGACCATTGCCGCATCGCGCTCGGAATCCAGCCCAAGGGTTTTGGCCTTCGCTTCGGTGCCATCCTCGAAGACAAGCGTCACTTCCTGGCCGACCGCGCCACTGACGTGCGCCGCCGTGAGCACCAAGCCGTCCGGCGATACGACCACGCCACTGCCGGCACCTTCCTTC
>CBFGOB010000109.1:0-8080 GCA_965650215.1 uncultured bacterium
CTGGAAGGGCCAGGATGAATCAATCGATGAACAGGGGGATCCGTGTTAGATCACCATGTCCTTGAGTTTCTTGAGCGGGCGCACTTTGACCACGGTGGTCGCAGGCTTGGCTTTGAACATCACTTCTTCCTTGGTGAAGGGGTTGATGCCCTTGCGTGCCTTCACAGCGGGTTTGCGCACGGTCGTGATTTTCAACAAGCCCGGCAGAACGAATTCGCCGACGCCCGACTTCTTCACGTGGCCTTCGATGACATCGGTGAGGCTGTCGAGAACGGCAGCCACTTGCTTGCGGCTGAGTTCGGTGGATTCTGCGATCTGCTCCAAGATTTGGGTCTTGGAATAACGAGCTTTGATGGTGGTTGCTTTCTTGGCCATGCAAGGGAATTCCCAGAACCGCTGCCGGATGTCAAGATTGCCGAGTGTTGAAAATAAACTATTTTTCAAGTGGTTTTTGCTCGACAGGCCGGAAGGTTATCCGTGGTGGACACGGGTTTTCGAGAGGGTCGGCTGCACTGTTGCAGGTGGAGATTCCCCCTGGATCGGCGCGGGGACCGCTGAAGCGATTCTTGCCGCCCGGGGCGGGAACTGGTAGCCGTTCCGTGTTGCACTTCGTGTGCGATTGATTACTGAGCACCCATGAATACCTATTTTGCCGGACTTGATGTTGGAGGATCGACCGTGAAATGCCTGCTGGTGGACCAGTCGGGCGAGCAGGTCGGGCCGATCGTGGAGTTGAAGAGCCATGTGAAGGAAGGCTACCGGCGCACCTTCGAACAGATGCTGGCAGGCATGGGACAGCTGGCGGAGCAGGCCGGCGCGGATGTCGGGCGGATTGCCGCGGTCGGGATCGACATCCCCGCGCCGTGCTCGAACGGGGTGGTGTGGGGCAAGGCGAATCTCGGTGACGATTGGGTCGGAACCGACATCCGGGGTGAGTTTTCCAAACAGATCGGCAAGCCGGTGTTCATGACCAACGACTGCAATGCGGCGGCCTACGGGGAGTGGATGTATCGTCCGGAGCATCAGGGTGGCCTGCTTTACGTCGCGCCCGGCACCGGTCTGGGTGGTGGCATGGTGCTGAGCGGCGGGGTCCTTTATGAGGGCAGCAATGGCCTGGCGCTGGAAGCCGGCGACCTGTCGGTGCCGCGCACCGAGGATGGGGAATGGCCGGTCGACGGCCGGGGGCGCAAGGCCTGCCTGGAGGCGTGGGTGTCGCTGATGGCCCTGCGCCGTCAGTTGGGCAAGGCGCTGGCACGGCCGGAGCATGCGGATCATCCGCTGGCCAAATCGGATGCGCCGATCGAGGAGAAGGCGTTCCGCTTGCGTGATTACGCCGAGCAGGGGGATGCCCTCGCGCGCGAGATTTTCGCGTTGCAGGCGAATGTTCTCGGGCATGGTTTGGCAGACCTCGCGAGCATTCTGGATCCCGGGCTGGTGGCGATCGGCGGGGGGCTTTCCGAAACCAGCTTCCGCGACTGGTTCATCGATGAGGTCCGCAAGGGTTTTGCCGAGCGGGCGATGGCGCCATATCAGCGTTGCCCGCTGCCGCCGCATCAAGCCACCACCCGCATCGAGTGGGCGCTTGGCGGGGATGGAGCCGCCGCCTACGGCAGCGCGCGCAAGGCCATGGATCTGGTTCCCCGGGGCAACTGATAAATCCGCCTGCTTTTCACGTATCCACCACCCAACCCATGAAATTCCGCACTCTTTTCGCGACGGCAGCCGTCAGCTCCGTCCTGCCCTGTCTTGCCGGACCGGATGCTTTTTTTGGCGACCCGCCGGATGCGACCCATCCATGGGCCAAGCACGATGCGAACCGTCCGCAACCGCCGCGGGTTGAGCCTGCGGCGAAGCCGGGCGATCCGCCATCGGATGCGGTGGTTCTGTTTGACGGCACCGAGGCCTCGATGAAGAAGAACTGGAAGCATGTGCGGGACAACCGCAAGGCCGACTGGGAATTCAAGGACGGCGCGATGCAGTCGACCCGTGGGGCGGGCTACCTCCAATCGGTGGCGGAGTTCGGCGATTGCCAACTGCATGTCGAGTGGGCGGCACCGGTCAAGATCGAGGGCAGCGGTCAGGGGCGCGGCAACAGCGGTGTGTTCCTGATGGGGATTGCCGAGGTCCAGGTTCTTGACAATTTCAACAATCCAACCTATGCCGACGGCACGGCCGGTGCGGTCTATGGGGTGATGCCGCCGATGGCCAATGCGCTGCGCGGGCCCGGCGAGTGGCAGAGTTACGACATCATTTTCCGCCGCCCGATCACCAAGAACGGCAAGGTGGTCGACGAGGGGTCGATGACGGTGTTTGTGAACGGCGTCCTGGTGCAGGACGCCACACCGCTGGAGGGTGGCGGCGGCTACCGCAAACGCAGCCATCCGATTCCGTTCCCCGAAAAGGGATCCTTTCCGGACAAGGGTGCCTTGCAACTGCAGGATCACGGCAATCCGGTGCGTTTCCGCAACATCTGGTATCGTGAGATCCGCAAGCGCCCGTCCGACGGCGGCACCGATGGGCAGTTGACGCCTGAGGCGACCCAGGCGAAGCGCGCCGAGATCGCGGCTGAGGTCCTCAAGGACGCGCAGTCCCTGAATGGCAATGCCAAGATGCTGCGCATGCTCGAGTCCCTGGTGTATCAGTCGGACGAAGCGGTCCTCAAGCAGGTCAATGCGATGGGGGAGGCCTATGTGAAAGAGTTGGCATCCTTGTCCAAGGATGGCCTGTCAGAGCGCAAGGGCGAGGTGGTGGAGGCTTACCGGGCCTTCCGCTACATGAAGGACCACCAGCTCATTCCCGCTGCCAACACGACGTTCAGTGGCCTCGATCAGATCATGCTGGCCAATCAGTGGAAGAAGGGTGAATGACTGGCCAGTTGCCAATGTTCCGATGAAGCGCAGATCCTTTCTCAAGCAAACCGGCGGGGCCCTGGCCGCCAGCACGGTGTTTCCGAGCTTTGCGATCGGCAAGCCGGGGCCGTCCGCCAACAGCAAGCTCAATGTCGCGTTCATCGGCGCGGGCGGTTGGATCGCGCGCCAGCCCTACCAGCAGGGCTGTAGCGAGGAAAATCTGGTCGCGTTCTGCGATGTCGACCGCGCCTGTTGTGCGGAAAACATGAAGAACTGGAGGACCACCCAGCCCTTTTACGAGGATTTCCGGGTGATGCTCGACAAGATGCACAAGGAGATCGACGCGGTGGTCATTTCCACCCCCGACCACACCCATTTCGCGGCCACCTTGATGGCGATGGAGCGCGGCATCCACGTCTTCACGCAAAAGCCGCTGACCCATAACATCTGGCAGTCGCGGACCCTGGTGAAGGCGAAGCACAAGTACAAGGTGATCACACAGATGGGCAACCAGGGCCATGCCGGCCCGGGCATCCGCAAGTCGGTCGAGGCATACCGTGCCGGAGTGATTGGCGAGGTCACCCAGGTCTATGCGCGCAACGAGGGGCCCGACATGGGCAACACCCACTTTGCGAACCCGCAGGTCATGCCGCCGCCCTCATCGCCGGTGCCGGACACCCTGGCCTGGGACCTTTGGTTGGGACCTGCGGCCAAGCGGGATTTTTACGTCGATTACCTGCCGAAAAAATGGCGTTCGTTCTATGACTTTGGTCTCGGGATGTTGGGAGACTTCGGTTGCCACACGCTCGATACGCCGGTGTGGGCGCTGGATCTCGATGCGCCGACGGCTGTCGAGTGCCTGTCGCGTGCCGATTCCCTGCCTGGAGTGATTCCGGCCCACAGTCATGTTCGTTTCCACTTCCCGGCCAAGGGGGAGCGCGGACCGGTCGCTCTCGATTGGTTCGACGGTCCCCAGGATTGGTCCCGGGTCGGCCGCATCGACCGCTTCGGTGTGGACGACGCGACCTACATGGGGCGCGCCTGCTGGATGTTGGGCAGCAAGGGGTTGATCGGTTGCGGCACGCACGCCGGCACACCGCTGATTCTTCCCGATCCGCTGCGCAAGGCCTGGAATGCCAATCCTCCGCCCGAAACGATTCCACGGGTCATTGGCGGACCCTTCCGCGAATGGCTGCGGGCGATCAAGGGCCAGGGGCCGGAGCCGGGCTCGAATTTCGACTATTCCGCGAAACTGACCGAGATCATCCTGCTCGGGGTCATTGCCCAACGGTTCAACACCCGCATCGAGTGGGATGCCAAGACGGCTCAAATCACGAATTTGCCCGAACTCAACCAGTATGTCAAAGAACCGGTCCGCAAGGGTTGGTCCTTTGGCGAGCACCTCTGGAAAGAGGCTTGATCCGCAGCGCCCCCGAGCTGCGGCTGAACCTCTCCGAACCCCGGTGCACTACGCGATTTGGGTACATCGCCGATTGCCATGGCGGAGCTTATGGCGCATCCTGTGATTCCCCCCGCTTTCATGAGTTTCATCTTCCAGAAAAAATCCCGCTGGGCGTGGATTCTTTGCCTGCTGTTGTCGGCCGGCTTTCTTGCCCACAGCATCAGCGATTATCTGGTGACCCGCGCCAACGTGCGCCAGACCATGACGGAAAGCACCTTGCCGCTGAGTTCCGACAACGTGTATTCGGAAATCCAGCGCGACCTGCTGAGCCCCATCCTGATTGCCTCGATGATGGCCAACAACAGCTTCCTGCGGGGTTGGGTGACGACGGGTGAGGAGGACGAGGAGCGGATCGTTGGCCATCTCAGGGAGATCAAGTCGCGATACCGCACGGTCACCAGCTTCTTCGTATCCGAAAAGACACGGAACTATTATCATGCGGACGGCCTGCTCAAGAAGGTTCGTGAGGATGAAGCGCGGGATGCCTGGTATTTCCGCGTCCGCGACATGAAGGTGCCGTATGAGATCAATGTCGACCCCGACATGGCCAACCGCGACGAGACGACGATTTTCATCAACTATCGGGTCCATGACGAACAGGGCCGTTTCATCGGTGCCACCGGGGTCGGGCTGACGGTCAACCGCGCCAACCAGCTCATCAGCCGTTATGAAACCAAGTATGCCCGTCAGATCTACTTCGTGAATGCGACGGGCGACATCGTGCTGCGTCCGTCCAACAGCCCGATGCGGCAATACCGGAGCCTGGGGGAGATCGACGGCCTGGAGGAGCATGCGGCGGGCCTGCTGGACGGCAGCACGCATTCGCTGACCTACGAGCGCGGTGGCGAGCGGCGGATCATGAACTGCCGCTTCGTGCCCGAACTGAATTGGTACCTGATCGTCGAGCAGAGCGAGGAGTCGATGCTCTCGCCATTGCGCACGCAGCTGCGGACGAACATCATCACCGGCCTGCTGATGACCATGCTGGTCGGATTCATCTGCATCTGGGTCATCCGTTCGCACAAGGCGGGCATCGAGGCGCAGAACCTCGAACTCACCGAAAACTCGCGGCTGATCCTGCAGCAGAAGGCCGACCTCGATCAGAAGGCGGCGGAGCTGGAGGCGGCCAACGCGCAGCTCCTGGCGGTCAATCACGAGAAGGACGAGTTTTTGAGCATCGCCGCGCATGACCTGCGAAACCCGCTGAGCGCGATCATCAGCGTCAGCAGCCTCATCGAGCAGGAGATTCATCCCGAAGGCCGGGCAAGGGAGCTTCTGGCGCTGATCCACGAAAGCGGCCAATCGATGCTCGAGCTGATCGAGGAGTTGCTCAACGTCGCGCGCATCGAGTCGTTTCACGGTGAAATCGAAAAGCGGGCGATCGTTTGGAATGTTCTGCTGGAAAATTGCGTCAGGCAATTCGAGAAGCATGCCGGCGAGAAGCGGATCGTGCTGGACTGCGACATTGCGGAGACTACGGCGGTGACGGTCCACGGGGTGGGCGAGTGGCTCACCAGCATCATGGCCAACCTGGTGAGCAATGCGGTCAAATTCGGGCCGCCCGGCAGCAAGGTGACCGTGAATACCGTCCGTCTCGGCGACTTCATCGAGACCTGTGTGCAGGATGGGGGGCCGGGACTCGGTGAGCAGGACAAGGCGCGCCTGTTCCAGAAGTTCTCGCGTTTGTCCGCCAAGCCGACCGGCAACGAGCATTCCACCGGTCTGGGCCTGTATACGGTCAAGAAAATGTGCGACCGCCTCGGCATCGACATCCGGGTCGAGAGCGAGCCCGGCCAGGGCGCCCGCTTCATCCTCAGGCATCCGCTGTGAGCGGATGCGCCGGTCATCCGCCGGGCTGCCGTCCCACTCGGGAAATCCGATCGCATGACGCATCATCCGATGGCCGTCCGGCGCTGAGCATCCCGCCGGATTTTCACTCTTCCCGCCCTGCGGGCGAGGGCTTATGTTTGGCGTCATGTTTCCGACCCAAGACATCCATGTGCGTTCGATGACCCGGCTGATCGCACCGCGGGCGCTCAAGGCCGAGCTGCCGGTGACGATGGAAACGAATGCCACGGTGGCCTCGAGCCGCGAGCGGGTGGCGAGCATCCTCGGCCACGAGGATCCGCGGCTGCTGGTCGTGGTCGGGCCGTGTTCGATCCACGATGCGGATGCGGCGCTGGAATACGCCGAGCGGCTCAATGGGGTCCGCCAGCAGGTGTCCGACCGCATGGAGGTCGTGATGCGGGTCTATTTCGAAAAACCACGCACCACGATCGGTTGGAAGGGCTTGATCAACGATCCCCATCTCGACAACACCCAGGACATCGAGTGTGGCCTCAGGACCGCCCGCAAGCTGCTGCTCGACATCATCGGGATGGGCATGCCCGCCGCGACCGAGTTCCTCGATCCGATCGTGCCGCAATACATTTCCGACCTGATCAGCTGGGCGGCGATCGGCGCGCGCACGACCGAGTCGCAGACGCACCGTGAGATGGCCAGCGGGTTGTCGATGCCGGTCGGATTCAAGAATGGAACCGATGGCGACCTGCAGGTCGCTGTCGATGCGATGCTGTCCGCGCGATCGCCGCACAGTTTTCTCGGCATCGATCAGGACGGCCAGACGAGCATCATCCGCACCGCCGGGAATGCGGTCGGTCACGTCGTGTTGCGCGGCGGCAGGGCGCTCACCAATTACGATGAGCAGAGCATCGCGCAGGCCGAGGCGGCACTGGTCAAGGCGGGGCTGCCGACCGGGCTGATGGTCGATTGCAGTCACGCGAATTCCGGAAAGGTTCCCGCGCGCCAGGAGGATGTGTGGCGCAGCGTGATCCGGCAGCGGGTGGAGGGCAGGCGTTGCCTGATCGGCCTGATGGTGGAAAGCTTCCTGCATGAAGGCGCCCAGCCTTTCCCCAAAGCCGTCAGCGAATTGCGCCACGGGGTATCGATCACCGACGCCTGCATTTCCTGGGAGACCACCGAGCGGATGCTGATGGAAGCTTACGGGATGTTGGGCGGATCGCCTTGTTAGACAAACACCTTCCTGACGGCGGTTTCGATCTGATCGAGGCGGGATTCGAGTGAGCCGCTGATGCCGATCGAGAGGCGCAGGAGTCCGGGGGAGAGCCCCATTTCCTGCTGTTCGCCTTCGGGGATTTCCGACGAGGTCGAGCTCGAGGAGACGCTCATCAGGGTGTCGAAGTATCCCAGCGAGACAGCCATCAGGCCGAAGTGGAATTCGTTCTGCAGCAGGTCCATGAGGCGGTTGGCGCGTCCGGCGCTGCCGCAGTCGATGGCGAGGATGCCGCCGTGGCCGTAGCCCGGGTTGGCCATCGACTGGAACAGCTCGTGGTCCGGGTGATCGGGCAGGCCGGGGTAGAGGACCGGGATGTCCAGCTCCCTGAGGCGCTTGGCGATGGCCAGCGCGCGGCGGCCGTGCTCGCGCATGCGGATCGCCAGGTGGGGGAGGCGCTGGATGATGTCGAAGGCGACACGCGGGTCCATGACCGGGCCGAGCAGCATCGCGCTGCCGGTCTGCAGGTCATAGAGCGAATGGCCGAATTCGCGCGAGCAGCAGATGCAGCCGGCGAGCAGGTCGGATGCGCCGTTGATGTATTTCGTCATCGAGTGGACGACGATGTCGGCGCCGAGCTTAGCCGGGCTGACGACCATCGGGGTGAAGGTGTTGTCGACGATCAGGATGAGGCCGTGGGCTTTGGCGAGATCCGCCATGGCGCGGATGTGGGCCACGGCGAGCGTGGGGTTGCCG
>CBFGOB010000110.1:0-8077 GCA_965650215.1 uncultured bacterium
TCAGCTTTGAAAGTGTCGATGGGCTGCTTTTCAGTGAGGACCTCAGCGCCCTCATCCGCTGCCCGGCCGGCCATGCCGGCGCCTATGCTGTGACAGCAGCCGTCACCACCATCAATGGCGGCGCCTTCAGCCTCTGCCAAGGACTGACCTCCATCACCGTGGACGGAGCCAACCCCAACTACAGCAGCCAAAGTGGTGCCTTGTTCAACAAGGACCTGAGCAGATTGATCCGCTGCCCCGGAGGCTATGTCGGCAGTTTCCAGGTGCCCGCGGCGAGCACCGCCATTAACGGCGACGCCTTCGATGACTGCACCGCCATGACCTCGATCAGCGTTGAGGGCGGCAACGCCACTTACTCCAGCTCTGATGGCGTGCTCTACAATCTGGATCAAACCGAGCTCATCAAATGCCCGGCAGGATTCAGTGGAAGCCATGCGCCACCGCCGAACACCACCAGCATCGGCAGCAACGCCTTTTTGGGCTGCGCCTCGCTCACCGCGATCACCTTTCCTCCCTCTCTTACCACCATCGATGACAGCGCTTTCCGCTCCTGCAGCGGGCTCTCTTCCATCATAATTCCTGAGTCGGTATCTCTGATCAGTTGGTGGGCCTTCTTCGATTGCGACCACCTCTCAACCATCACCTTCCTTGGGGACGCTCCCACACTCAACGGCTACGGCAGCCTGTTTTCGACTACATCCGGCGATCCGACCATCGATCACTTCGATGACGCCACAGGTTTCACCAGCCTGAACTGGATGGGCTATCCCCTGACAGGCATGGGTTCGGAGACCGGCCTGAAGAAATGGCTGATCGAAGGCGGGCTCAGCTACAATCAGAATCCCCAGGCGGACTTGAACGGCGACGGAGTGTCCCTGCTCACGGCCTACGCCCTCAACCTCGACCCCGGCGAGAACAATGCCGCCAACATGCCCCAAGGGGTCGTGAATGGTGCCAATTTTGAGATGAAGTTCTACTCCGCCGCCGAGGGCATCAACTACAGGGTCGAATGCAGCGAAGACCTGATCAACTGGAGCCCCACCGGAGTCAGCCTGTCTGCGCTCAGCCCTGAGGGCCTGCGCACCGCCAGCCTCGCGATCGGAAGCGGCACGCGCTTCATGCGTCTAGTGCTGGATGAATCGCCTTGAGCCAGCCTTTCAGGGTTGAGTCCGGCAGGGCTTTCACCGACAACCGCCCACGATGAGAATACTGGTTGCCGGCAAAGGCGGGCGCGAATACGGCCTGGTGCGCGCTCTGGCAGGATCCCCCTCGAAACCCGAACTGTTCTGCTTTCCCGGAAGTGATGCGATTTTTCAAATCGCCAAGCCCATCGAGGCCAGCGGACTGGAGTCGCTGAAATGCTAGGATTTCATACAGAGGGACACATCTTCTATCCACGTTGGCGGAAGGAACGTCCGAAGGACACCCCCTTCCCCAACGAAGAACGAAGAACAGGTGCGGCCCCGCCGGACCAAACATTTGCTTTTTCACCCAGCGCGGAGAACACCCTGAACGGCCGGACCGTGAAAGGGGAAAAGGCGGTGACGTCTGTCCGTCATGCTACGGCAACGAAGCCCACAAAACCCTCGGCGACGGCACGCCATTTTGCCCAACGCCCACGGAAATCCGGTGGAATACCACGGTGATCTCGATGTGAAATAGCCCGCAAAGCGGAGCGAATCCAGCAATTCGCGGCTTGGAGCATTTGCCTCAAATCAGTCGAAAGGTCGGCAGCGCGGGAAACCTGATGGCGTGTTGTTGCGTTCTTGCGAAGAAAGGCGATGATCCGGTCATGAAAACCATCGCCCTTTTCACCGTCATCGCGCTTCTCACATCCCTTGGCTCCATCTCAATCGCGGAGGAGGTCAAAGCCGTTGCACCGCTGAAAATCGAAGCGGCCGAAAAGCTGCTTGCAAGCGGAGCCCAGCTTCTGGATGTGCGAACCAAGGAGGAATGGGCTGAGGGCCATCTCAAAGGAGCCGCTCTGGTCACTGTCACCGAAGAGGGATTCCTCGAAAAAGCCAAAGCCGTATTGGATCCGAAAAAACCTGTGGTGGTCTATTGCAGAAGCGGCAAACGCAGCGCAAAAGCCACGGAACAATTGCGCGCCAATGGTTACACTGTGTTTGGCCTCGAAGGCGGCATCATCGCCTGGAAAGCAGCGGGCAAGCCGGTGGAAAAATGAATTGCCGGGAATTCGCTTTTTGATGATGGGGAAACCCCCTTTTCCCCTTTCACGGTCCGGCCGTTCAGGGTGTTCTCCGCGCTGGGTGAAAAAGCAATTTCCTAGCATTCATTCAGCATTTTTGCGCCCTTGGTGAAATCCGGAATGGCAGCGGGCTTGGCCCCGATTGCCGCCATCAACAGCAAGGCGGCTGCTGGCGGAGTGATGGTCATCGGGCGGAAAAAATTCAGGGCGGTGATTTATTTGGATTTCAGAAGCTCGAGATTGGCTTGGGCAAAATGTTTTCCCATCAGCGCAAAGGTCTTGGCGCAGCCGAGGTAGTGATAGCCGGCGTTGGATGCGCCTCTTTTCCACAGGGCGGCTTCGGTGGGGCTGATGAGATCCGCTTCGTATTTCCTGAGGTATTCCTGTTTTTGTTCGTCGGTCATTGTTCCGTCCGCGTTGGCATGATCCTTGTGCTTTGAATTGAGAAAATAGCCCATCTGGCTGATCCGGGCGTGTTTGGCACTGATATCGCCGAGCTCATCGGCCCAAAACGGTGCCGTCTGCACGGCGGCGACATTGCCCTTGAATTCCGCCATGTCAGCCGGGGCCGCCATGGCTTGGCGGAATGTCACCATGCTCTGGGATTGATCCTTGAGTCCGCCCACGCCCATCACGCCAATGACAAACGGCATCTTGGGGACATTGAAATCCTTGCGCACATCGCGGATGAAGTGAGCGAGATTTTCGGTGTAGGAGGCGAAGCGATCCGGTTGGTCGTGCTTCGGATAAACCTGTCCATCCACCATGTCGTTGAAGCCTTGCAGCCAGACGAAGCCGGCGATTTCGTAGCCTTGCTTGGCATCGTAATCCGGAACGGCCTGTTTCGGGTCGGCGAGGACCTTTTTCACGTGCTCCGTCATCAGGCGGTAATAGACGCCGGTGGCCGCGGCTTTATCGGCATTCCATTTCGGGCGATCCTCGGCTTTGGGGATACCGTGGGCGCCTTGGGGATGTTGTTCCCAAAGGTCCTGGGTTTCCTTCGGCATGACAAAGGGTCCTGCGCTGGGAGGACGGAAGTCGGTATGCAGGCTTTTGCCGCCCCAGGCCGTCTTGATGATGAGAACGGGTTCGTCGAAGGCGGCATCCATGGTGAGACCGAAGCTGAACTCCGGTCCGATCTTGTCGCCGGGTTTGCTGGGGTCCATGCCCCACATCGAGCCGTAACCCGCGGTCAGCCTGCCGTTGAGCGTGAAGTGCTTTTCCCCGGCACCTGTCAGGTAGGAAATCCAGACACCGTCGCATACGGCAGGTTTGCCGTCTGCGTCGCGCATGGTCTTGAGCATGGGTGCGGTGGACGGGTCATCGCCGATGTAATCGAAGCTGCTGATGTTCGCCGGGCCCTCCATGTTCGATTGTCCGGCGAGGATGAAAACCTTGAGGGGCTTGGCTGCGGCGCCTGATGCTGCGAGAGCCAAGAAGGTGAGGGCGGCGGCGATGGGTTTCATAGTGGATGCGGGTGGTGGGAGTGCGGGGGATTTCCACTATTAAATGACAGACAACCCATCATGTTGGCGGGGCTGATTTAGGGGTTATGCGGCAGAGTTTTCAAGTTGAGGTTTTGGGGTGCTTTTCGG
The DNA here is from genome assembly GCA_965650215.1 of uncultured bacterium. GTDB lineage: Bacteria > Verrucomicrobiota > Verrucomicrobiia > Verrucomicrobiales > Akkermansiaceae > Luteolibacter. The sequence goes on from CBFGOB010000110.1 coordinate 3,805, forward strand.
ACGGCCAACCCCCTTTTCCCCTTCCTCCGACCGGCCTCTGAGGGTATCCTCCGCGCTGGGTGAAAAAGCATATTCCTAGCATTCGTAGCGCCGTCTGACCCGGATCCGACGCGAACCATGGGACGAGGGCAGGGCTTGCTTCAATTCCCAGGTTGGCGCTGGGGAGCCCGGGGCGCGCCGAGTCAGCTTTGACGCCCAGCCACCTTGACAGCTCCAATCCTAGAGCTAGAGGTCCCATATGCAGCGCGCACCGTTTCTCGCCGCCATGGGATTGATCGTCATTCCGGTCGTCACCCTGGTCCACGCCCAGAGCCCGGACACTCCGATCTTTGAACAAGGCAAACGCAGTCAGCAAATCGATTCCAAAGCCGTCGTCGAAGGCATGCTGCGGCTCAAGCAGGAAGGGAAACTCATTTCCAAAAGCGAGATTGAAAAACAACTGCTCGCCCCGCAACCGCAAGCGATTGTGCTGATCCCCGCACACACCCGCGAACTCAGCACCGAGGAAGTGGCTGCCGCCGCACGCGCGGCGAACCTGAAGGTTGGATACTGCTACCTGTGCGAGCGCTGCGACGAGTGGCACACGCAACTGGCCGGTGGATACGCGATCGCCGAAGACGTCATCGTCACCTGTGACCACCTGCTGAATGCCAAAACCAAGATGCGCGAAGGCTATTTGATGGCAATGGACCAGGATGGAAATGTCGCCGGCACCGTGGCCGTGATGGCGCGCAGCGCCGACATGGATCTCGCGATCCTGCGTGTCAGCGGCGCGAAGTTCAAACCCGTTCCGCTCAACAGCAACATCAGACAAGGATCGGCCTCCTATTGCTTCAGCAAGCCCATGGGGCTCAACGGATATTTCAGCGCGGGCATCGTGAACCGCTTCTTCTTCGACGAATCCTATCAAGGGGAGGATGAGGGCTCATTGGATGCCTTGCGCCACCTGCGTGTGAATTTCAGCAACGATTGGGCGCCCGGCAGCAGCGGTTCGCCATTGCTCGATCAAGCCGGCAACGTGATCGGCCATGTCTCCACCATCTCCGGAGTCTCCTCAGGCAAAGACAAGAATATCTACATCACCCTGCATACGGGAACACCGGCACGCAGCGTCGAACGCATGGTCGCCGCCATGGAAAAACCAGACGAAATTGTGCGTATCGCCGCGCTCAAGGCCCAAAAGAAAGGCGCGCCCGACAAAGCGGATGAAGCATCATCGGACACCAATGCGGGCAGCCCCGGGAAGTGACCGACTTGGAGCAAGCGTCACACGCTGCATCGCTTTTTCCGGCCCGCGATTTCCTTCGCGAGCTCGGCGTTTCGCTCCTTTTCTTCCAAAGGATGCCAGTGTTCGTCCATCGATCTTCGGAAAGAGCGATGCCTTTTTGGTCCTCCGGAACCCTGGCTTCCGCCCTCCATCCTTGGCCAAGTCGTCATCGTTCCCCTTCAACGTCGGGTTCCGCAGGCCATGCTCCGGGCAGCGTGAGAAAGCAAATTCCTCGCTTCGGGGTTCTGTCCGTGCATGCTTCCGCCATGGCCAAGATTGGTGAATGCGCATCGCTGAAAATCCTCCACGAGAAATCCTTCGGGCTTTATCTCGATGGCGGTGAGCTGGGCGAGATCCTGCTGCCCCATCGCGAGGTGCCGAAGAACAATGTCCTCGGCCAATTCCTCGAGGTTTTCATCTACACCGACTCCGAGGACCGGCCGGTCGCGTCGCTCAAGCGGCCATTTGTGATGCCCGGCGAATTCGGCCGCCTCAAATGCGTCGATGTCACCGGCGTCGGCGCCTTCCTCCAGTGGGGCCTGGCCAAAGACCTGCTGGTGCCCTTCCGCGAGCAGCCGCAACGGATGCAGGAGGGCCGCTATTACTTCGTCCATGTGCTGGTCGATCCGGTGTCGGAACGGATCATCGCCTCGGCGCGCATCAACCGTTTCCTCAACAAGATTCCCCACGATTTCAAGCCGGGCAAGAAAGTCCAACTGACGATCTACGGCCAGACCGACCTCGGCTACAATGCGATTATCAATGGCACCCACAGCGGCCTCCTGTTTGCCGAAGGCGTGTTCCAGAAACTCCAGATCGGCGAAAAGACCGAAGGCTACATCGCGGCCGTGCGTCCCGATGGGAAAATCGACCTCAGCCTGCACCCGCAGCGTGGCGCGCGCATCGGCAACCTCGAGGAAATGATCCTCACCGAGCTCAAGGCCCGCGGTGGCTTCTGGGGCATCGGCGACCACAGCAGTGCGGAGGAGATCCACGAGGAAATCGGCTGCAGCAAACGCACCTTCAAGCAGGCCCTCGGCGCCCTGCTCAAGAAGCGCCGGATCCTCATCGAGAAGCGCGGCATCCGCCTGCCGGGAGCGTGAAGGGAATGGAGCGGGCGAAGGGACTCGAACCCTCGACATCAAGCTTGGGAAGCTAGCGCTCTACCAACTGAGCTACGCCCGCATCGCTTGGGGTGATATGCGCCTTATCTTCCGGTCTGTCAACCCGCCATGCGGGCGAAGGGATTGACTGCGCTCCGCTCCGTCCAAGCAGCATGCAAAATTCTCCTCCGAATTTTGTTCGAAGGAACGCCGCGAGCGCGGCTACAGCTTTCGAATCCTCGACATCAAGCTTGGGAAGCTGGCGCTCTGCCGACTGAGTTATGCCCGCATCGCTTGGAGTGACATGTTTCCTCGTGTTGGGTCGGTCAATCTGGCATTGAAGCCGACAAGGGAACCACCGCTGGATTCACCCAATCTCGAATATCCAATTTCCCTTCAATGCTTGTGCTCCGCGCAGTGGTCGCATCGGACCCAGCCCTGGGTTCCATCGGCGAAGAATTCCTTTTTCCAGATCGGCACGCGGGATTTGATCTCGTCGATGAGGTAACGGCAGGCGTCGAAGGCGGCGTCGCGGTGGGCGGAGGAGACGCAGATGACGACCGCCAGTCCGCCGATGTCGATCGGCCCGACGCGGTGGGCGCAGACGGCATGCAGGATGCCGAAGCGTTCGCGGGCTTCGGCAAGGATCGCCTTGCCCTCCTTTTCGGCCAGCGGGATGTAGGCTTCGTATTCGAGGCGTTCGACGGCACGGCCCTGGTGGTGGTTGCGCACCCAGCCTTCGAAGGAGCAGAAGCCGCCGGCGGCCGGGTCCATGACCTGCTTGCGCAGCGCAGCGGGATCGAGCGGCTGGTCGGTGATGGAAAAGGAAAGGATCGACATGGTGGGAAAGCCGTGGGGGATGGATCAGCCTCCGGCGACGGGTGGGATGAAGATGACCTCGTCGCCGGGCTGCAGCAGGGTGTTCCAGTCGCAGAAGGAGCCGTTGCAGGCGCAGCGCAAGGCGCCGATTGGCAGTGAGAAGCGGTGCTTGAAGCGCAGCTCCTCGTAAAGCCCGGCAGTGGTGCAGGCGAGGGTCGTGATCGCCTCGTGGTCGAGCCCGCGCTCTTCGCGCAGTTTGGCAAAGTAGAGGATCTTGACCGGCTTGGCAGTGACGCCATGTCCGCGCTTGGCCATGATTTCCGCCAACTCCTCGGGGGTGTTCGCGCCATCGAGCGCGGCGGGATTCGGCAATTCTAACAATTGTGGCTTGAGGGCTTCGAGAAAATGGCGGGCGCAGAAGTTCCCGTCGGCGACCGCTGGAGTGGCCTGTGCCACCGCACTGGCCTCATAGATCGCGCACAAGGGTTCGGCGCGGCCGTCGATGCGGTTGGCATAGGCGGTGGCGGCGCACGACGCATCGCGTCGCGCGATCAGGTGCTCGAGTGTGGCGGCATCGAGCAAAAACAAATCGCAGCCGAGCAGCAGCACCGGTTCATCCGGGAGCCTGGCATGAAACGCCTCGAGCGCCGCGAGCGGACCGCCGCCGGGATGGAGGTCGGCGATGACGGGAATGCCTGCAGGGATTTTTTCCGGCTCGTTGGAGGAAACGTAGACGTCGTTGCCGATGCTTCGCGCGAGGGCCAGCAAGGCATCGATCTGGCGGATCCCCGGTTCGAGTTCGATCTGCGACTTGTCGCGCCCCATCCGCTTGCTGCGGCCACCGGCAACGATCAGGATTTTGGGGGTTTGGGTCATGGGAGCAAGGATTTGAGCCGCAAGTGAGTGCGGATGAAGAAGTTATCAGTTAGAAGTTATTGGTTAATCGTTCGGCGACCCGGTATTCCATCCCTGGTTTCCGATGTCCCTTACAATTGATATTCCGACTTGCCGCCGGTCTTTTCGAGGAGGCGGATTTGGGTGATGGTGATGCCGGGGTCGAGGGCCTTGCACATGTCGTGCAGGG
>CBFGOB010000111.1:0-8066 GCA_965650215.1 uncultured bacterium
GACTGTTCCTGCTTTCGCTGGGCATGCCCAAAGTCACCTACAAGGACCTGAACGCACCCGTGCTGCTGTTCAACATCGGCCTTCAGGCCGCGATCGCCGGCAGCATGGCCTTGATCGCCATGCAACGCACTTCACTTGACCTCTGGCTCGGCCTGCGCTGGCAGGAATGGCGCTCGGTCCTTCTCATCGCCCCCGCCGCAGTGCTGCTGATGTGGGCTGTGTTCTGGGGCATCGAGGCCACGGGTTACATCCAGTGGATGGAATCCCTCGGTGCCGAAACCATCCAGGAAACCGTCCGCTTGTTCCAGGAATCCGATGACTTCATTCAAATCGGGCTTCTCGCCGTGACCGCGGTGGTGGTCGCCCCCTTGTGCGAGGAAATCGTGTTTCGCGGGCTCTTTTACCCCGTCATGAAGAAATTTTCCGGGCCTTGGCTCGCCGCCCTTTGCTCGGCACTCGTGTTTGCCGCCGCCCACGGCAACCTGACCGTCCTGCTTCCACTCTTCATCCTCGGCATCCTGCTGGTGCTTGTGTATGAGAAAACCGGATCCATCTGGGCCCCCATCGCCGTGCATTTTTGCTTCAATGCCGCCACCGTCAGCATCCAGTTGCTGATGCGTTTTCACGGAGAATCGCCCCTTGCCCACCTCGGCCCATGAAATCCCTGCGCGAGATCGGCGAGGACGCACTCATCGAACGGCTCTTGCATCAGGTCCCGGTCGCCCCGGGCGAAGCCGGCCCCGGCGACGATTGCGCAGTGATCGACCCCGGTCCGGAGCGGAGCGAGCTGCAACTACTCAAAACCGACGCCATCGTCTGTGGCATCCATTTCCTGCCCGAGACACCGGCCCGGCAGGTCGGCTGGAAAGCAGCCGCCCGCGTGATCTCGGATTTCGCCGCGATGGGCGGCAAACCCGAACGCTTCCTCGTCACCCTCGCCATCAGCCCCGACACCGCCATCGAATGGCTCGACGAACTCTACGCCGGCATCGGCAATTGCCTCCGCCAGCACCAGGCCCTACTCGTCGGTGGCGAAACCACCCGTCTTCCCATCGGCTCGGCGGCCGTCATTTCCGTCGCCGCCACCGGCTCGGTGTCGCGCTCCCATCTGACCCTCCGCTCCGGCGCCCGCCCCGGCGACAGCCTGCTGGTCACCGGCTCACTCGGCGGATCCCTCCACGGAAAGCACCTCCAGTTCCAACCCAGGCTTAAAGAATCAAACTGGTTGGTATCCAATTTCAAGCCATCGGCCATGATGGATCTTTCGGATGGGTTGGCCAAAGACCTGCCCCGTCTGGCGGCGGCTTCCGGATGTGGTTTTCGTCTCGACCGCGGCGCGCTGCCGCTCAGCCCCGGTTGTTCGATCGCGCAGGCGCTGGGTGACGGCGAAGACTATGAGTTGCTGCTGGCGGTGGGTGCGGAGCAAGTGCCCGCCCTGTGTGCCGCTTGGTCGATTGCCTTTCCGGAGCTGCCTTTGAGCCCGATCGGCACCATGGCCGAGGCAGGTCACTGGGATCCGCTCGAAGGCGGTTGGGATCACTTTGCTCCCGCCTGAGTGCCTCAACGCCACTTCACCGCGTGCTTCTTGGAGAGCTTGAGCACATCGCCGGGCTGGAGCGGGACCACCGCCGCCGGATCGAGCAATTTGCCGCCATTGAGTTGGACCGAACCGCTGACGATGAATTGCTTGCGCAACTCGCCATTGGATTTCTGCAGGCCGAATGCCCGCTCGAAGGCATGGGCGGCAATGGCCAGCACGGTGGCATCGGCGGGCAGATCGGCGATCGGCAGCTCGGGCAGATCGGCGGCGGCCAGGTCCTTTTTGGAAAAGCGGGTCTCCCAGTCGGCACGCGCCGCCACACCCGCCGCCTCGCCGTGGTAGCGGGTGGTCAGTTGTTCCGCCAACGCCTTCTTGGCTTCCATCGGATGAAGCGAGGAATCGCGCGGCGCCCCGAGCAGCAGCAGGTAATAGCGATCCATCAGCTCATCGGAAACGCTCATCAATTTGCCGAACATTTCGTGTGGCGGATCGGAAACCCCGACATAGTTGCCGTAGGACTTGGACATCTTGCGCTCACCGTCGAGGCCCTCGAGCAGCGGCATGACCATCACCACCTGCTGCGCTTGGCCTTCCTCCTTCTGGAAATCGCGTCCCACCAGGATGTTGAACAACTGGTCGGTGCCTCCGAGTTCAACATCGGCGCGGATCTCGACCGAGTCCCAACCCTGCATGATCGGGTATTGCAACTCATGAAGGCGCACTTCCTGACCCGCTTCCAGACGCTTGCGGAAATCCTCGCGCTGGAGCATCTGTTGCAAGGTCACCCGCGCGTTGAGGCGAAGGATCTCCTCATAGCTCATCCTGCGGAACCAATCTCCGTTGTAGACCACCTCGGTCTTTTCCTTGTCGAGGATCTTGAAAGCCTGCTCGGTGTAGGTCGCGGCATTCACCAGCACTTCGTCGCGGGTCAGCGGCGGACGGGTCGCCGATCGGCCGGACGGGTCGCCGATCGTGGCGGTGAAATCCCCGATCAGAAGCACGGCCTGATGCCCGAGCATCTGGAACTGGCGCAGCTTTTCGAGCGCGACCGTGTGACCGAAATGGATGTCGGGGGCAGTGGGATCGACGCCCAGCTTGACCCTCAGCGGGCGGCCAAGCCTGAGCTTGTCGAGCAGTTCCTTTTCGGAAAGCACCTTGGCGGTGCCGGCAGTCAAATGGGCAAGTTGTTGTTCGGGAGACATGGCGGAAGATCGCGGCGGGCCACAGCATGGCTGCTGCCCAAGCGATGCCAAGCCCGGAACGATCCCGATGCGCGGCGGATTCCGGGTTTTCATCCCCCAGCCTGCATTTTTCCCTTTCCAAATCGCCGGGCTTCGGAACATTCTCCCGCCCACCAACAAACGGTGGTCGTAGCTCAGTTGGTAGAGCCCCGGATTGTGATTCCGGTTGTCGCGGGTTCGAGTCCCGTCGATCACCCCATCTTTCCCATCGGAGGCGGATCTCGGGCGGGGAAGAAGGACCCACGTTCACCGCCATGCAGCCGCTGGAAAGCAGGATTCAATACAAGTTCCGCAACTCTCTGTTGCTTGCCGAGGCACTCACCCACCCCAGCCTCGCTTACGAATCCCAAAAGCCGCATTTCGACAACCAACGGCTCGAATTCCTCGGAGACGCGGTCATCCAACTCATCATCACCGAGGCGCTGTTCCACCGCTTCCCCTCGTTTCCCGAAGGCCAGCTCACCAAGTTGCGCTCGCAACTCGTCTCCCGCCGCGCCCTGGCCCGCTTCGCCTCCGCCATCGAGCTCGGCCACTACGTCCTGCTCGGCAAGGGCGAGGAAGCCTCGGGTGGCCGCCGACGGCACTCGACGCTCGCCGACGCCTTCGAAGCCCTGATCGGCGCGATCTACATGGACGGAGGCCACCAGCCAGCCAAAGAACTGGTGCTGCGCCTCTTCGAAGCGGAACTCGGCGACATGCAGCTGAGCCCGGACGAAAACAATCCGAAGGGCCAGCTCCAGGAAATCCTGCAATCCCTCCACCCGGAGGCGCCGATCTATCACATCATCGGCGAAAGCGGGCCCGATCACCGCCGCGTCTTCCAGGCCGCAGTCCGCTGGCGCGAACTCACCCTGGCCACCGGCAAGGGCAAAAGCAAAAAGGAAGCGGAAGCCAGAGCGGCGGCCGAGGCGCTGCGCACGCGCGTGTGGCTGCCTGCCCCGACGGATTGAGCCACCTCCACGGCTGCTCTTCCTCCGGAGCGACCCCGCCCCATGTCCGCAATCGATCCACCTCCTTCCGCCGCGCGCCTTCGCTACATCGACATGGCCCGCGCCGTCGCGATCCTGCTGATGCTTGAAGGCCACTTCGTCCACCTGACACTGGCGGAGGAGTGGCGGATTGCCGGCCACCCGCTTTACGAGGTTTGGCTGCATGTGCGGGGATTGGCCGCCCCGATGTTCTACATGGTCACGGGCATGATTTTTTCCTACCTGCTCGCCGGTGCCTCGCGCGAAGAAGCGTTTTTCCGCATCCGGCGCATTCGCCGCGGCCTGACGCGCGCCATCGAATTGCTCATCTGGGGATACCTGTTGCAGTTCCAGCCGAGCCTGATCACCGGGGAAGCCGGCGAGCCGACCCGCGCATGGTTCATCGCCTTCCACGTCCTGCAATGCATCGCCATCGGGCTGCTGGTCATGATCACGGTCTCCGGCCTGCTGCGGCGGGCCCCGCGGTGGATGACACCCGCGGCGTTCGCCACGCTCGGATTCTCCACCTTCCTGCTCTCGGTGGTGCTTGCCAACCACAAGGCCTACTGGCCCGCCGGAGCGCCCGACCTCATCCAGAACATCGTCCAGGGGCCGACCTCCCACTTCTCCGTTGCCCCGTGGCTGGGCTTCACCTTCTACGGTGCCGCCATCGGGACCTTCATCCGCCATCGGCAGCACGACCGCCCGATGCTCCTGCATCCCGCCGCGATCGTTTCGGCCGGCGCACTGCTGTCCTACAAAGGCTGGCACTGGGACGCGCGGATCGGACGCGGCCTGCTGGATCTGCTAGATCATCCCGCCCACGACCGCGTGACCCCCTTCTTCTTCCACGCACGCTTCGGCGAGTCGCTGATCCTGCTCGGCATCCTGATGGCCGTTGACAAGTGGAGCCGCATCAACCTGACGTGGTTTCAAACCATCGGCCGCAACACGTTTCCGATCTACATCACCCACGTCATCGTGCTGTACGGCGGCATCACCGGCATCGGCCTCCACCAGCTTTGGGACCACCGGCTCAACCCCTGGCAGGCGGCGGGCGGCGCGCTGGTATTCTGCGTGGCCTTCGCGCTCTATGCCCAGTGCATCGGACCCATCCAAGGCTGGTGGAGCCATCGATGGTCAGAGCTCAGGCAGCGCAGCAAGCCATGAAGCGGGCATGCCCGACCCTTGTGTGGTCCAGGCAAGCCCCGCACCGGATCCGCCGTCACGGCTGTTGCGGCGGATTCAGAGATACTTGTCCATCACCGCACCTTCGCTGGCGGTGGAGACGAGCTTGGCATACTTCGCCAGGACCCCGCGGGTGTAGCGTGGCGCGGGCTTGACCCACTTGGCTCGACGGCTGGCGATTTCCGCATCGCTGAGCTTCACGTCGATGCGGTTGTTCCTGGCATCGATGGTGATTTCATCGCCATCTTCCAGCAGGCCGATGGTGCCGCCATCGAAGGCTTCCGGGGTGATGTGACCGACCACAAAACCGTGGCTGCCACCGGAGAAACGGCCGTCGGTGATCAGGGCAACATCCTTGCCCAGGCCGAGGCCCATCACCGCGCTGGTGGGGCCAAGCATCTCGCGCATGCCCGGCCCCCCCTTGGGGCCTTCCATGCGGATGACGATCACGTCACCCTTCCGGATCTGCTTGGCGAGAATCGCCTTCATGCCGTCATCCTCGGAATTGAACACGCGGGCCTTGCCGGTGAAGGCTTCACCTTCCTTGCCGGAAATTTTCGCGACCGCACCGCCCTCGGCGAGGTTGCCGCGAAGGATCCGCAGGTGACTGTCGGGCTTGATCGGGTTGTCGAGCGGACGAATGATCTGCTGGCCTTCAGGATAGGGCTTGGCGAGCTTTTCGAGGTTCTCGCGCATCGTGCGGCCGGTCACGGTCATGCAGTCCCCGTGCAGCAGGCCGGCATCGAGCAGCATCTTCATCAGGGGCACGGTGCCGCCGATGTTCACCAGGTCGGCCATCACATACTTGCCGGATGGCTTGAGGTCGGCGAGCACCGGCACACGCTTGCCGATGCGTTCGAAATCATCGATCGTGATCTCCACCCCGGCCGACCATGCCATCGCCGGGATGTGAAGGGCCGCATTGGTGGAGCCACCCAGCGCAATCAGGACGGTGATCGCGTTTTCAAAGGCTTCCTTGGTCATGATGTCGCGGGGCCTGATGCCGAGCTGGATCAGGTTCATCACCGCGACTCCCGCGTCGAAACAATCGCGCATCTTGTCATCGGAAATCGCCGCCTGGGCCGAGCTGTTGGGCAGGGACATGCCGAGCGCCTCGATCGCGCTGGCCATGGTGTTGGCGGTGTACATGCCGCCACAGGAACCCGCCCCGGGAATCGCGCAGGACTCGACGGTTTCCAGATCCTCATCGCTGTATTCGCCGCTGGCGTGCTTTCCGACCGCCTCGAACACCGAGACGATGTCGAGATCCTTCTGCTCGCCCTTGATCGTCGCGCACCCGGGCAGGATGGTGCCGCCGTAGGCGAAAACCGACGGACGGTTCAGGCGCGCCATCGCCATCACACAGCCGGGCATGTTCTTGTCGCAACCGCCGATGGCCACAAATCCGTCCATGCCCTCGCAGCCGACCACGGTTTCGATCGAGTCGGCAATGACTTCGCGCGAAACCAGCGAATATTTCATGCCTTCGGTGCCCATCGAGATGCCGTCGGAGATGGTGATCGTGTTGAAGATGATCCCTTTGCCTCCCGCCGCATTGACCCCCTTGGACGACTCGCGGGCCAGGCGGTCGATGTGCACGTTGCAGGGCGTGACCTCGCTCCAGGTCGAAGCGACGCCAATCTGGGGTTTGGCAAAGTCATCTTTCTCGAAGCCGACCGCATAAAGCATGGCACGGCTGGGAGCGCGGTCCGGGCCGTCAAGCATCGGACTGGAATACGGTCGGGTATGGTCGTTCATCGCGCGCGGAGCATCCCGCCGGATGCGGGGGCACGTCAAGGCGACTGTGCAAGTTTGCCCAATCGGCAATTCCGGGTTTGCGGATTGCGATTTCCGGGCATCATTTCCGGCGTGGATTCGATCACGCAAGCAACCCTGGGAGCCGCTGTCGGCGAGCTGATCCTGGGCAAACGCCTCGGCAACCGCGCGATCGGCTGGGGAGCCCTCCTAGGCACCCTGCCCGACCTCGACGTGCTCTTCGCCCCCCTCTTCGACAATGCGGGCCTGCTCTGGTGGCACCGCGGCCCGAGCCACTCGCTGCTGGTCACCCTCCTCGCAGCGTTCCTGCTGGCCAAACCCCTCGCCCGCTGGTGGGCCAAGGACAAGGTCAGTCCCGCCAGCGCCGGATGCTTTGTGTTCTGGGTGTGGAGCACCCACGTGCTCATCGATTGCTTCACCATCTATGGCACCTCGGTCCTCTGGCCCTTTTCCGACCACCGCGTGGCCTTCAACCACCTGTTCATCATCGACCCGCTGTTCACCCTGCCGATGCTGGTCGCCCTCGGCGTGCAGCTGTTCCTGCGCCGGAAACAGCAACTCGCGAGACGCCGCCGCTGGAACGCCTGGGGCCTTGGCCTGGCCAGCGCCTACGCCGCCCTCAGCCTAGCCTTCAAAGGCATCGCTTCCCATGGCTTCGGCAGCGACCTGGAAACGCGCCAGGCCAGCTACCTGCGCCGCATCGAAGCGCCTACCCCCTTCAACATCCTGCTCTGGCGCGCGGTGGTGGAACGGGACAAGGAATTCTGGGTTGGATACCGCAGCATCTTCGAGGGCCCGTCCAGACCGGTGCGCTGGACGGTTTACCCAAAAGGCCATGAGGCGGTCCGGAATCTGCGCGACCTGCGCGAGATGCAGACCGTCGACTGGTTCGCCGACGGATGGTGGATCGCACGCCCGCACGCCAAAGGCGCGTGGATCGGCGACCTGCGCTTTGGAGAAATGCGCTCGTGGGGAAATCGCGAAGGCATGGTCGACAACCGTTTCAGCTTTTCCTGGGACCTGTTGCCGGATGCGGAACATGACCGCTTGCGCAGCAAGGCCCGACAGGCAACGGATGCCAGGGACATGATGCGCCGACTGGCATGGCGGTCGCTGGGCAACCACGAAATCTGGGACGCCCGCCCGCGGCTTGAAGGGGTCAGCGGCAGCCTGCCGGAGTTCCTTGCCGTGGAGGAATGATCCCCGGCAAGCCGCCGGAATTCTTCGTTTCCGAAGCATCGCGATTCGTATACCGTCATGCCTCACGTGAAAGCCCTCTGCATCCTGACCGCCCTTTGCTGCAGCGCCCTGGCCCCACCCCCCCCGCCAGGTGAAGCCAAACAAGGCAAAAAC